>NZ_JAKWFH010000008.1:0-169178 GCF_029522185.1 Burkholderia sp. IO2
GCCGCTCGCGGCCACCGCCGCGTGGCCGACCGCGAGCGCGGCGCGCACGACGGGGCCCGTGCGACGCCGCTCGGCGGACGGCAGCCCGGCGGGCGGCGGCAGTTCGGTGCGGGCGGCCGCGTAGGGCGCGCGGCCCGCGAGCACGTCGGCCGCGTGCGGCCAGTCGGTCAATCCCGGCCCGACGAGGCCGATGCTCTCGATGAACGCGGTGAGTGTCATGGCGGGCCTCAACGGCGGGCGCGACCGGCCACGTGCCGGGCGCGGCCGAGGATCAGGCTGCAATTCGTGCCGCCGAAGCCGAACGAATTGGAGAGGACGGCGCGCACGCGCGTGTCGCGGCTCGCGAGCACGTAGTCGGCGACGAGCGCCGGGTCGGGCTGCGTCGTGTTGACGCCGGCCGGCACGAACTGCTCCTGCAGCGCGAGCGCGGCGACGATCGCCTCCAGCGCACCGGCCGCGCCCAGCGTGTGGCCGGTCGCGCCCTTCGTCGAGCTGCACGGCGTGCGGGCGAACAGCGCGCCGAGCGCGCGGCTTTCCGCTGCATCGTTGCTCGGGGTCGCGGTGCCGTGCAGGTTCACGTAGTCGATATCGTGCGCGCCGAGGCCGGCGGATGCGAGCGCCTGCTCGATCGCGGCGCGCGCGCCGAGCCCTTCCGGATGCGGCGACGACATGTGATGCGCATCGCTCGATTCGCCGATGCCGAGCAGCAGGATCGCGTCGTCGTCGAGCGCAGCGGGCGGGTCGGGCACACGTTCGACGAGCGCGAACGCGGCGGCCTCGCCGATCGAGATGCCGTCGCGTGCCGTGTCGAACGGCCGGCATGGCCGGCGCGACAGCAGTTCGAGCGAATTGAAGCCGTACAGCGTCGTCAGGCACAGCGAATCGACGCCGCCGACGACGGCCGCGTCGATCAGCCCGGCCTCGATCATGCGGCGCGCGGAGCCGAACGCCTTCGCGCCGGACGAACACGCGGACGAGATCGCCATCGCCGGCCCGCGCAGCGCGAAATACGCGCGCACGAACGCGGCCGGCGAATACGGGTTGTGCGTGTGCGCATAGCGGAAATCGGCCGGCAGCGCGCCGCTCGCCGGATCGCGGCGCTGGTACGCACGTTCGGTTTCGAGGATGCCGGCCGTGCTCGTGCCGACGAATACGCCGATGCGTGCGGCGCCGTAGCGCGCGGCGGCCGCCGCGACGCGGGCGTCGAAGCCGTCCTGCGTCAGGCCGAGTTGCGCGAGGCGGTTGTTGCGGCATTCGAAGTCGGCGAGATCGGCGCGCACGGGGTGCGCATCGACGCCGTCCACCGCGCCGATCCACGTGTCGAGATCCGCGCGCTCGAAGTTGCACGGCACGAGCCCGCCGCGGGCGCGGCGCAGCGCATCGAGGGTCGCGTCGAGGCCGCGGCCGATGCAGCTGGTGGCGGTGAAGTGCGAGAGCAGGAGAGGGTTCACGAGGGTCGCATCCGGTGGCCGGAACGGGCGCCGCAGCAGAGCTGGCAGGCGCGCCGTTCGCGGTCAGATTTTATCAAACGGGGGTGCCGGCACGCGCGGCTGGCCGGGCGGTTCGGGCGGTTCAGGCGCGAGCGCCGCGCGCAACGTGGTCCAGTGCAACTGCGCGTCGGCGGCCGCGCGCAGCACCGCGTGCAGCACGTCGAGCACGACCGGTTCGCCGCGCGCATCGCGTGCGGCATGACCGTCGTGGACCAGCAGGATGTCGCGCGCCTCGAGGCCGTGCAGCAGGCGGCGCGTGACGGTCGCGGCGTCGCGCGCCCGCGTGTCGAAGCCGCGCCGCGTCCAGCTCGCCAGTTGCAGCCCGAATTCGCACAGCACCGGTTCGAGAAACGGATTGCGCAGGCCGGCCGGCGCGCGGAAGAACAGCGGGCGCGTGCCGGCGATGTCGGTCAGCGTCTGCTGCGCGGCCGCGATCTCGCGCCGCAGCGCGGCCGGCCCCGACAGCGAGAACGTATGGCGGTGCCGCTGACTGTGGTTCTCCACCGCGTGACCACGCGCGACGATCGCCTCGATCCACCGCGGATGGCGGCGCGCGAGATCGCCGATGCAGAAGAACGTCGCACGCGCGTCGTAACGGTCGAGCAGGTCGAGCACGCGCGGTGTGACGTCCGGGTCCGGGCCGTCGTCGATCGTCAGCGCGATGCGGCGGCCCGCGCCGGCCGGCAGGCGCGTCCAGTTCGGGCCGAGCAGCGTGCTGCGCGGCCACAGGCCCGCCGCGGTCAGCGCGAGATGCGATGCGACCGCGCCACCGACGGCCCACGGCCACGTGGCCGGTTGCGCGACCACGGCGGCGGCCGCGCCCGCGTGCAGTGCCGCGGCGCCCGCGATCAGCGGCGTCGGCTTCCAGCGGCGTGCGTCGCCGGCGTGGCGCGGCGGCATGGACGACGACGCGTTCATGCGCGGCCTCCGCGTTCGCCATGACCGATCGTCGCCGCGGCGCGCGGCGCGAGAATCGCCGCGAACGCGAGCGCGAGCATCGCGCCGGGGCCGACGGTCAGCCCGAAGGTTTCGAGCAGCGGCACGCGCGACAGCGCGAGCAGCCCGAAGCCGGCGACCGTCGCGAGGTTCGCGATCAGCAGCGATACCAGCGTGTACGGCGTGACGGGCTGCGCATCCGCGCGCCGGCAGAAGAACAGCGCGTAGTTCGAGCCGACCGCGACGATCAGCAGCATCCCGACCAGGTGCAGGATCGTCAGTTGCACGCCGGCGAGCGCGAAGCCGGCCGTCACGACCAGCACGGCCGCGACGAGTGGCGCAAGGGCGCGCGCGGCGCGGCGCGGCGAGCGCAGCGCGATCAGCAGCAGCACGGCGATCGCGGCGAACCCCGCGAGCGACAGCCGGATGTCCTCGTGCACGTAGCTCACGTACAGGCGATCGGCTTCGGCCTTCATGTCGACGAACAGCGCATCGGGCACGCCCGCGCGCGCGACGGCGGCGCGAATCGGCGTCGCATCGAGGCTCGACGCCGGTTGCGCGGTGCGTGCGGCGTCCGGCGCACGCAGCGGCAGCATCGCGCTCCAGCGGCCGTCGCGTTCGGTCAGCAGCGCGTCGACGGCGAGCGCCATCGACGTGCCGTGCAGGTCCGCGCGCGTCAGCAGCGGCGCGTGACGCGCGGCGTCGACGTCGGTGAGGAACGGCGCGAACAGGTCGGGCTTCACCGCGATCGGCTGGTGCGCGACGGCATCACGCATCCGCGCGGCAAGCGTGTTCGCATCCGGCAGGCTCGCCTGGCGGGCGCGCTGCGCGGCGTCGCTCGGCAGGTAGCGGGCCGGATTGTCGAAACCGCCGAGCGTGCCGCGCTCGACGAGCGGCTGCAATTGCGCGGCCACTTTTTCCGCGCCTTCTAGTGCGGCCTGTTCGGTCGGCGCGGTAATCACGACGAGGTAGCGCACGTCGGGCGCGCCGACGTCGGCGCGCAGCCGGGCGTCGAGCGCCTGCGCCGGTGCCGGTACGGGGCTGAGCGCGGCGAGCTCGCGGCTCCACAGGCCGTCGCGATGCAGCGCGAGCGTCGCGCAGGCGGCGACCACGAGCACCGCGAGCGGCCAGCGCAGCCGCGGCGCGGCGTCGGCCGCGCGCGCGAGCACGGCGCCGACGCGCGAGACGTCGCGGATCGCGACATGCTCGCCGCGCAGGTGCGGCAGCACGAAGCGCGTGACGAGCGCGGCGGCCGTCAGGCCGACGATCGAATACAGCCCGAGCTGCACGAGGCCCGGGAAGCCGGAGAACAGCATCGACGCGAACCCGCACACCGACGTCAGCACGCCGAGCCGGATCGTCGGCCAGTACGCGGCGACCCACGCGCGCGTCGCGTCGGCCGGGTGTGCCGTGCCGCGCGTGCCGGCCTGCGCCGATTGCACGAACAGGTAGATCGAATAGTCGACGGCTTCGCCGATCAGCGTCGTACCGAACCCGAGCGTCAGCCCGTGGACCGTGCCGAACGCGATGCTGACCGCCGCGATCCCGGCCGCGACGCCCGTCAGCACCGGCAGCAGGCCGAGCGCGAGCGTGCGCGGCGACCGGTACAGCGTGAGCAGCAGCGCGACGATCAGCACGACGCTCGCCGTCGACAGCCGCTCGACGTCGTGCCGGATCGTGTCCCGCGTGTCGACCGAGAACACGCCGGGGCCGGTCATCGCGAGCGTGGTGCCGGCCGCATTCGGCACGGCCTGCGTCGCGGCCGCGAACGCGCGGCGCACGGCGTCGATCGCGCGGGCCTGCGCATCGGTATCGGAGCCGGCGGCGGCCGTCTGCACGACCAGCACCGCGCGCGTGCCGTCGCGCGACGCCCACACGCCGTCGCGGCTCGCCGGTTCGGCCGCGCTGTCGAGCCCGTCGACGAGCGCGGCGACTTCGCCGGTCGGGTCGCGCGGCAGCATCGCCTTCGCGACGAGGCCGGCCGACGAACTCAGCAGGTCGAGGCTGTCGCCGAGCGCCTGGTGCAGGCCGTCGGCGCTGAAGCGCTGCGGCGTGACGGCCGGGCTCAGCAGGTAGCGATGAGCGAAGACGAATTGCCGGTCGCGCGCGTCGTTCGCGGCTTCGCCGTTGTGCACGGCCGCGAACCGCGGATCGGTGCGCAGCGTGCCGGCGACGCGCCGCGACAGCGCGGCGCGCGTGCCGGCATCGCCGCCGTCGATCGCGACGAGGATCAGGCGCGACACGATGCCGTCGCGCAACTGGTCGACGAGCACGCGCTGCCCGGCGCTCGGCGCATTCGGCAGGAACGCGGACAGGTCGGCCGTGAACTGCGCGCGCCCGATCGCGACGCCGCACGCGACGAGCGCGAGCAGCCACACGAGCACCGCGCGCTGCCGCCACGCGGGTGGGCGACGCGTGACGGGCGAGGGGCGCGTACGATCGTCCATCAGTTCGCGTGCGCCGCGACGGGTTGCAGGCGCATCACCGAACGATCGCCGTCGGCCTGCCGGATCGCGACGCTGCGCAACACGTCGCGCGTGCCGTCGAGCGTGATCGTGCTGACGACCTTCAGCATCCGCGAGTCGAGCGGCGTGAGCGTCAGCGTCCAGTCGTCGCCGCGTCCGGCAAGGGCGACCTTGTACACCTGTTCGAGCGCGAAGCGGTTGCCGGCGAGCGTCGCGCGGATGCTGTCGATGAACGCGCCGAGTTCCGGATAGCGCGCGAGCGCGAGCGTGTATTTGCGGTTGTTGCGCTCGACGGTGAGCATGTCGCCGTCGACGACGAGGTGTTCGGGCGTCGGGCGCAGCGTGTGCTTTTCCAGATGATCCGGCGCGACGAACACCAGTTCGCCCGACGATTCGATCGGCTGCGTGGCGATCGACAGGGTCTTCGTCTCGGTGAAGGTCGCGCGGCCCGACTTGTGCTGCGCGAGCGTCGACATCAGCCGGTCGAGGGTCCAGGCCGTTCCGGTATCGGCCGCGTGCGCGGGCACGGCCAGCGCGATCGCGGCGGCGGTGGCGGCGACCACGCGGATAACACCGGCGATGCGGGGCGACGAAAACGGGAGCAGGCAGCGGCGAACGGCGGTCATGCGTCGGAATCCCTCGTGGCGGGCAGGTCGGCGCCGGCGTGCGCCGCCTCGCGGCGCGCGGTTGCGGCCACGGCATCGCCGCCTTGCCAGAAATCGAAATAGTTGAACCAGTTGTACGGCGCCGCGCGGCAGTACCGGTCGAGCAGCGCGACGTAGCGCGCGAGCGCCGCGTCGACCGCCGCCGCGCGCGCATCGCGCCGCACGTCGGAGAAATCGGCGAGCGTCTCGAAGTGCACATCGTAGCGGTTGCCGTCGCGATAGAGGCCCGTCATGAAGATCACCGGGCGCTTCAGCATCGCGGCCATGTAAAGCGGCCCGAGCGGGAACGCGGCCGGCGCGCCGAGCAGCGGCACGCGCCGCAGCGACGCGGCCGCGTCGTCGAGCAGCGTGCGGTCGGCGAGCATGCCGACCATGCAGTTCGCGTCGAGGCGCTCGCGTACCTTCAGCATCGAGTCGACCTGGCCGAGCGGAATCACCTCCGGCTGCGCGGCCGGGTTCACCGCCGCGAGCGTCGCGTTGATCTTGCGCGCGTTCTTCTCGTACATCGTGACGACCACGCGCAGGTCCGGATGCGTGCGGCCGATCGCGCGCACGACTTCGAAGCTGCCGAGATGCGCGCCCATCAGGAACGCGCCACGTCCGCCCGCGAGCGCATCGTCGACGAGCGTTTCGCCGTGCAGCCGGATGTCGAACAGGTCGAAGCGCCCGTTCATCAGATACACGCGATCGTGGATCGTCGCCGCGAACGTGAACACGTGCCGATAGACGTCGCGCCAGCGCGCGGGGCGCCCGAGCACGCGGCGCAGGTAGTCGCGCGACGCCGCGCACGCGGCCGGCGAGAACAGCACGAAATACGTCGCGATCAGGTGCAGCACGATACGCGCGCGCGGCCGGCCGAAGCGCAGCGAGATCCACGTCATCACGCGCAGCAAGCCCGCGTTGCTGCGCTCCTGGCGTTCGGCCCATGCGGTGCGCTTCATGGCTGCGCGCCATCCTGCACGGACGGTGGTGCTGACAGCACGCCGGTCGCGACCTCGCGCGACCCGGTGCGCACCGTGAAACGGATCGCGCCGCTGGCCGCCGCGTCGTACGCGAGATCGAGCGGTTCGCCGGGCGCGACCGGGCTCAGGAATTTCGCGGACCCGAGCCGCCACGCATGCAGCGGACGGTTCATCGCCGCGCCGATCATGTGGATCGCGTGATCGAGCAGCACGACGCCCGGCACGACCGGATGGCCGGGGAAGTGGCCGGGCAGCGCGGGGTGATCGGCGGCAATCGTGAACGCGAGCGCGGACGAGGGCGTGCGGGCCGGGCCGCGTCCGGCAGGCGGCGTGGGCGTCGCGCCCGCGGCACGCGCATGTTGCGCCACGAGCGCCGCCAGCACGTCGCGCGGCAGCTTGCCCGTTTCGTTGCGCGGCAGCGCATCGACGAACACGAGCGGGCGCGGCATGAACGCCGGATCGATCCGCTCGCGCAGCGCGCGTTGCAGATCGGCGGCCGAGAGCGTCGGCGCGACGACCAGCGCGACGAGCCGCGTGACCGGCTCGAGGGCGGTGTCGCCGTGCGCCGGCGCGGCTTCGTCCGGCATGAAGAACACGCCGTCGACCACCTCCGCGATCGCGTTGAGCTGATGGTTCAGGTACGCGAGCGACGTGCGCTTGCCGGCGATGTTGACGAGGTCGGCCTTGCGGCCGTGCAGCAGGAACCGGCCGTCGCCGAGCAGTTCGAGCGCATCGCCCATCGGCACGGGCGCCTCGACGTGCCCGCCCGATACCCACACGGTCGGCCCGCTGTCGTCGCCGTCCGGTGCGTCGCGGGCATCGAGCCGGATGTCCGGGAACCGTTCCCACGCCGCGCCTTGCGACGTGCGACGGGTCGCGATCTGACCGGTCTCGGTGCTGCCGTAGATCTCGACGAGCGGCGCGTCGAGCGCGGCCTCGGCTTCGCACGCGAGCTTTTCCGACAGCGGCGCGGTGGCCGACAGCACCAGCGCCGCGCGCGGCAGCGCATGGCCGGCGGACAGCAGCGCGCGCAGGTGGATCGGCGACGTGACGAGCACGCGCGGCTGCGGGAGCGCGTCGAGTTCGTCGCGAATGTCGCTCGGGTAGAACGGCTGGCGGTTGCTGAACGCGAGGCCGCCGATCAGCGCGAGCAGCACCGTCGACTCGAAACCGTACATGTGTTGCGCGGGCACCGTGCCGATCAGCGTCGCCGCACGGCCGTCGAGCAGCCCGAGCCGCTCGGCCGCCGCGCGCACGCAGCCGACCAGGAAGCCCCAGGTCTTGCGGTGCGGCACCGGCGCGCCGGTCGAGCCGGACGTGAACACGTAGGCCATGATCCGCGCCGCGTCGATTTGCGGGACGGCGAACGGCGCATCGGCCGCCGGTTCGCCCGGCGCGGCGTCGGGATACGCGAAGCGCGGCAGGTCGATCGCGCAGTCGGGCGCATCGTGCAGGCAGAACGCATCGGGCGCGAACGACGCGAGCTGGCGGACCATTTCCGGCGTGTGCGTCGACGGCAGCAGGCTGATCTTGCCGGCGACGAGCGCCGCGCACAGGCTGACCGCGAAGCGATAGCGGTCGCGGCACACGTTGAACACGTGGCCGCCGGCGGGCAGCGCGGCGGCCACGCGCGCGACGTCGGCGACGAACGCGCGCACGGTGACGGGCGAGCCGTCGCGCCAGGCAATCGTCTGGTCGGGCGAGGAATGGAATACCAGCGGGTGAGTCGGCATAAATCGGTCAAGACGGGAACGAAGGCCGGCGCGGCCATGGAGCCGCGCCGGTCATGAATTCATCGCGAGGCCTGCGATGCGTGGGTCGACGCGCGATACGCGCGCACCGCGTCGACCATTCGCGGCCGCGGCTCGTGCGGCAGCGCGACACGTCGGCACGCATGCTCGGCGGCGAACATCACGGCGACGAGCGGCAGCGACAGGTAGTTCGCGAAAGTCGACCACGTGACGATCGGCGCGGTCGCGAACAGCAGCGTCGACACGGCGGCGGTCGCGACGAAGAACAGCGTCCACGCGAGCGTGATCCGGCGCGTGTAGCGCGCGACGGCCGGCGTGACGGTGCCGTGGATCATCGCGGCGAAGCGGGTGCACAGCGGCACGTCGCCGGCCACGAGCGTGCGGCCGAACAGCAGCGCCATCGCGACGTTGAAGCTCGCGTGCTCAAGATACAGGCCCCATTCGAAGTGCTGAGCGAGCGGCGCGCGCGCGGCCCACAACGCGGCGGCGGCCAGCAGCCATGCCGGCACGAGCCACGCGCGCCGCGGCGAGCGCAGCGCCACGCCGAGCGCGAGCAGCAGCGGCGGCACGAGCGCCATCGCGAGGCCGACGCCGTGCGCGCCCGGTGTCGCGCTCGCGTAGTGCGCGCCAATCTGGTACGCGGCCACGGCGCCGACCGCTGCGACGCCGCGCACGACGGGCAGCAGCCGGCTCATCGACGGCCTCCGGGCGCACGGCGCGCGCACCGGCCGGCGGCCGGGCTGCGGCGGCTGACGGGCGGGCGAACCGGAACGGGGCGCAAGGGCGGACGCGGCATCACTGGAAACATCGGGCGGATCGTGGCCGGACGCGGGGTCGGGCCGTCAAACATCATATGAATGGCGGCCGGGACGCGAGTCCGGGCCGATGGTCGGGCACGCTCATTTTAGGGCCGCGGCGGGGCGGCTTCGGGCCGCCCGCGACCGGGTTTTGTAACCGATTGTATGGCACCGGGCGAACGGTTTCGCGGGGTCGGTCCATTTCCACCCAAAGCGGCTCAAGCGTCTCGTCCATTCCCGTGCGCAACGGGCCGCGGCGCCGGCTAGCGAGTCTGTAACCATTCGCGGTATACGACCCGATACCCATCGTCTAGAATCCGCGTAACTTTTACAAACGATCCCCACATGACGCAGGCGGGGAAGCCGGCAGACGCCGGAGGGACGGAGATTTGCACGCGCCGGGCGTGCACGACGGTTGCCGTTTCCGGGCGCCTCCCGCTGCCATGGGCCGCCTGCCCGCACGCATGATGAACGCACTGGAACAAGAGCTCGCCACGCTGATCATCGGCGAACTGAATCTCGAAGACGTCCCGCTCGAAACAGTGACGGCCGACACCCCGCTGTATGGCGAAGGTTTCGGGCTCGACTCCATCGACATCCTGGAAATCGCGCTGCTGATCTCGAAGAAATACGGCTTCGAACTGCGCTCGGACAATCCGGACAACCAGACGATCTTTGCGACGCTCGGTGCGCTGGCTGCCTACGTCGCCGCGCATCGCACGAAGTGACGGCGTCGCTCGGCGGACGATGCGCGACGGCATCGATCGAGGGGAAAACGCGATGAACGGAGCAAGGCGATGCGGGCGCTCGTGACGGGCGGCAGCGGTGTGCTGGGGCAGGCGATCTGCACGGCGCTCGCGCAGGCCGGCCATGAAGTGTGGGTGCATGCGAACCGCCATCTCGCGCAGGCGGAGGCGGTCGCGCAGCAGATCGTCGCGGCCGGCGGCGCCGCGCACGCGATCGCGTTCGACGTGACCGACGCCGACGCGACGCTCGCCGCGCTGCAGCCGTTCATCGACGATGCGCCGGTGCAGATCCTCGTCAACAACGCTGGCATCCACGACGACGCGCCGATGGCCGGCATGTCGCGCCGGCAATGGCACAGCGTGATCGACGTGACGCTCAACGGCTTTTTCAACGTCACGCAGCCGTTGCTGCTGCCGATGATCCGCACGCGGCGCGGACGGATCGTCAACATCGCATCGGTGGCCGGCGTGACGGGCAATCGCGGGCAGGCCAACTACGCGGCCGCGAAGGCGGGGCTGATCGGCGCGACGAAGTCGCTGTCGCTGGAGCTCGCGTCGCGCGGCATCACCGTGAACGCGGTGGCGCCGGGCATCATCGCGTCGCCGATGGCCGAACAGGCGTTTCCCGCCGAACGCATCAAGCAGCTCGTGCCCGCGCAGCGCGCGGGCCGGCCCGACGAAGTCGCGGCGATGGTCGCGTATCTCGTGTCCGACGCCGCGGCCTATGTGACGGGGCAGGTGTTGTCCGTCAACGGCGGGCTCGCATGACGAAGCGCGCCGCGTGGGCCTGACGTAACGCAACGCGGTGCAGGGCCGCGTGATCGCGCGGCCCGTGCCGCATCGTGAGGAAATCGAAGTGTCCGTGCATCCAGTCGACGCCGAACGGCGTCCGTGTCCGATGTTGCCCGCCGCCGCGCCTGCGGCCGCGCCGTTCGCGCACGGCGGCGGCCGCGCGCTGCGGCTCGTCCAGGCGAGCCATGCGAGGCTCGTCGCGCTGCTGCACGATGCGCGCGGCCGGGATGACGGATTCGATCGCGTGTTTCCCGGCGCGCTGGGCGCGGTGTGCATCGGCGCGGCGGGAACACCGGACGCATCGCGCGCGGCCGCCATGGCGCGGATGCTGACCGATGCCGCGCCCGGCCTGCCGGTCGCACCGGTACAGATGGCGCTGCTCGGCGCCGACGTCGCACCGGACGATGCGGTCTGCGAAGTGTGGCAATGCGATGCGCACGACCTGCGCAGCGAACGGCGCGGTGCGCTGCATTACCGCTACAGCGAAGCGGCGGGGCTCGTGTTCGGCAGCCTCGTCGTGCACGAGACGGATGCGGCGGACGACGCGCCGCGCGACGGCGGCACGCCGCTCGAACGCGCGACGTTCGACGCGTACCGCGCGCTGTTCGAGCTGCTCGATACGCTGGGCATGCCGCATCCGCTGCGGATCTGGAACACCGTGCCGGCAATCAATGCGGTGCAGTTCGGGATCGAGCGCTATCGTCAGTTCAATATCGGCCGTCAGCAGGCGTTCGACGCGTGCCGCCGCGCACTGACGGGCGGCGTGCCGGCCGCGTGCGCGCTCGGCTCGGTCGTGCCGGTCGCCGGCGATGCGTCGCCGGCCGCGCCGCTCGCGATCCATTTCCTCGCGAGCCGCACGCCGGCCGATTCCATCGAGAATCCGCGCCAGGTGAGCGCCTATCACTATCCGGCGCAGTACGGCCCGCGCGCGCCGACGTTCGCGCGCGCCGCCGCGTGGGCCGACGGCGACGCGACGCCGGTGCTGTTCGTCTCGGGCACCGCGAGCATCGTCGGGCACCGCACCGTGCATCGCGGCGACGTCGTCGCGCAGACGCGCGAGACGGTCGCGAACCTCGCGGCGGTGCTCGAGCAGGCCGCGCGGCAGGGGCACGGCCCGTTCTCGCTCGCGGACCTCGGCTATCGCGTCTACGTGCGCGATGCAGGCGACCCCGCGGCGCTGGCCGCGATCGGCCGCGTGCTGCGCGAGGCCGCCGGTCCTCACGTGCGGCCGCTGTTCGTGCATGCGGACGTGTGCCGCGACGACCTGCTGGTCGAGATCGAGGCCAGCGCCGGTCATGCGATGGAGTGGCTGTCATGAAGCGCGAGAGCCTCACGATCCGGCCACCGGTCGGGCAGGCGGCCGGGGTCGACGAAGCGTGCCGGCGTTCGTCGGCCGGTCATACACTTTTGTCAGGATCCCCGTCTTCGTCATCGGCTGTTTCCATGTTCAAGCTGCACGCGTCGCCCACTCATCTCGTCCTGATTCCGAGCTACAACCCGGGCGCCAAGGTCGACACGACCGTGCGCCATGCGCGCGCGCAGTGGAACCCGGTGTGGGTCGTCGTCGACGGCAGCACCGACGGCAGCGCCGAACGGCTGCAGGCGATGGCCGAGCGCGATCCCGGCTTGCGCGTGATCGTGCTGCCGGAGAATCGCGGCAAGGGCGCCGCGGTGCTCGCGGGGCTCGACGCGGCGGCCGCGAGCGGCTTCACGCACGTGCTGACGATGGATTCCGACGGCCAGCATCCGGCCGACCTGATTCCCGCCTTCATGGCGGCATCGCAGGCCGCGCCCGATGCGATGGTGCTCGGCGTGCCGAAGTTCGACGCGAGCGCGCCGCAGTTGCGCGTGCAGGGGCGCCGGCTGTCGAACGCGTGGGCCGACCTCGAGACGCTGTGGGCCGGGATCGGCGATTCGCTGTACGGTTTTCGCGTGTATCCGGTCGCGCCGCTGGCGGCGATCATGCGGCGCCAGCCGTGGATGCGCGGCTTCGACTTCGATCCCGAAGCCGCCGTGCGGCTGTGCTGGGCCGGCGTGCGGCCGATCCGCATCGACGCGCCGGTGCGCTATTTCGGCCGGGACGAAGGCGGCGTGTCGCACTTTCACTACGGCCGCGACAACGCGCTGCTCGCGTGGATGCACCTGCGCCTGTTCGCCGGCTTCGCGATGCGGCTGCCGATGCTGGTCGCCCGGCGTCTGACGCGGCGGCACGACCAGACGGCCTGAGCGAAGAGCCGGCCGTTTCCTTCGCGGTCGCCGCCCCGCGTGCGGCGATTACCCTGCTTTTCGTCGCCAATCCGGTGCCGGATCGCCGCGTCATGTCAATCCACCGAGTAATGAACGTGTCATCCGATGTAAACATCTGGTAATTTTCTGCCGGATTATGCAAAATCGCCGCTCCCAAATACAACTATCGAGGGATTCCGGGATGCAACTCAAGAAAGCGGTGGCGGCGTGTGGCGTGGCGTTTCTGTTGAGCGCATGCGGCGGGGTACAGAGCCTTGACGCGAACAGCCTGACGTCGGCGGGGACCAACCTGTACAAGGCAGCGACGCTGTCGGACAGCGACATCGCCGCGCTGTCGAACGAATCGTGCAAGTCGAGCGACGCCGAATCGAAGATCGCGCCGGCGAACAGCGCCTACGCGAAGCGCCTGACGAAGGTGATGAAGGGCTTCGGCGACATGACGCTGAACGGCCAGAAGATCAACTACAAGGTCTACCTGACCAAGGACGTCAACGCGTGGGCGATGGGCAACGGCTGCGTGCGCGTGTACAGCGGCCTGATGGACATGATGAACGACGACGAGCTGCGCGGCGTGATCGGCCATGAAATGGGCCACGTCGCACTCGGCCACTCGAAGAAGGCGATGCAGACCGCATACGCGGTGAGCGCGGCGCGCAGCGCGGCCGGCGCGGCCTCGCCGGGCGTGGCGGCACTGTCGAGCTCGCAGCTCGGCGACATCACCGAGAAGTTCATCAACGCGCAGTTCTCGCAGTCGCAGGAAAGCGCGGCCGACGACTACTCGTTCGACCTGATGAAGCAGAAGGGCATGAGCCAGAAGGGCCTCGTCACCGGCTTCCAGAAGCTCGCGCAGATGGACGGCGGCCAGAGCTCGATGATGAGCTCGCACCCGTCGTCGGCGAGCCGCGCGCAGCACATCCAGGATCGCATCGCGAAGGGCAGCTGATCGCGCGGCGGAGCGCCGGCCGTTCGCGCCGGCGATCGGCAAGCGACATGAAAAACCCCACGCTCGTGGTTCGGGCGTGGGGTTTTGTTTCGGGCCGTGCCTGCGCGCCGCTTACGGCACCATCCCCGGCAGCACGTACGCCTGCACGAGCGTGATCAGCCCGACGATCACCGCGAACAGCAGGCTGTGCCGCACCGTGAAGCGGAACAGCTCGGATTCCTTGCCGACGAGGCCCGTCGCCGCGCACGCGACCGCGATCGATTGCGGCGAGATCATCTTCGCGGTCACGCCGCCCGTCGTGTTCGCGGCGACCGCGAGCGTCTCCGGCACGCCGAGCTGATGGGCGGTGGCCTGCTGCAGCGAGCAGAACAGCGCGTTCGACGACGTGTCCGAGCCGGTCAGGAACACGCCGAGCCAGCCGAGGAACGGCGAGAAGAACGGGAACGCGGCGCCGGTCCCGGCTAGCATCAGCGCGAGCGTCGACGACATCCCCGAGTAGTTCGCGACGAACGCGAACGCGAGCACGAGGCCGATCGACAGGATCGGGCGCGTCAGTTCCTTCAGCGTCTCGCCGAACGTGACGCAGGCGTCGCGCGGCTTCATCCGCAACAGCGCCATCGAGATCAGCGCGGTCACGAGAATCGCGCTGCCGACCGCCGACACGAGATCGATCTTCAGCACCGCGTCGAGCGCCTTCGGCGTCGCGGCGATCGGCGCGGTCTTCACGACGAGCTGGTCGAGCCCGGCCACGTGAAATTTCAGCACGGTCGACGCGAGCGCGCCGTGCGCGGCGAACAGCGCCTTGAACGGTGCGATGCTCCACACGGTGACGACGGCCGTCAGGATCAGGAACGGCGACCACGCGCGCACGGTCTGCGCGAGCGTGTACGGCGACGGCTGGCGGCTCGTGCCGGAGCCGTTGCCGCCTGTACCGAACCCCGCGAGCGCCGCACCGCCGCCGGACGCGACGATGCCGCCCGCCGTCTGCTTCGCGCGGCTCGGCTGCCAGACCTTCAGGAACGCGGCGAGCGCGACGAGGCTGACGAGCGACGACGTGATGTCCGGCAGCTCGGGCCCGATGTGGTTCGACGTGAAGTACTGCGTCACCGCGAAGCTGCCGCCCGCCACGAGCGCGGCCGGCCAGGTCTGCCGCACGCCGCGCAGCCCGTCCATCATGAACACGAGCCAGAACGGCACCGCGAGCGACAGCAGCGGCAACTGGCGGCCGGCCATCGCGCCGATGTGGAACGCATCGATGCCCGTCACCTGCCCGGCGACGATGATCGGGATGCCCATCGCGCCGAACGCGACCGGCGCGGTGTTCGCGATCAGGCACAGCCCGGCCGCGTGCAGCGGCTTGAAGCCGAGGCCGACGAGCAGCGCGGCGGTGATCGCGACGGGCGCGCCGAAGCCGGCCGCGCCTTCGAGGAACGCGCCGAACGAGAAGCCGATCAGCAGCATTTGCAGGCGCTGGTCGTCGGTGATCGACAGCACGGACGCGCGGATGATGTCGAACTGGCCGGTCTTCACGACGATCTTGTACAGGAACACGGCCGCGACGATGATCCACGCGATCGGCCACAGGCCGTACGCGAAGCCGAAGCCGGCGGCCGCGAGCGCCTGCGGCACGGGCATCCCGTACGCGAGAATCGCGACGCCGAGCGACAGCAGCAGCGTGATCGCGGCCGCGACGTGGCCCTTCATCCGCAGCGCGGCCAGCGCGACGAAAAAGAAGATGATCGGAATCGCGGCGACGAACGCCGACAGCCCGAGGCTGCCGAGCGGGGTGTAGATCTGGTGCCAAACCTGCATGGGTGTCTCCTCCATGGATTTATCGGGGTACGGGTTTGAAAGCGGGTGCTATTCGGGCTGGCCGCGTGCGCGCAGCAGGTCGGACAGGCTGCGCGGCGCCGGTTCGAGCGGCGTGCGGTGCTGCGTCCAGCCCATCTGTTTCGCGGGCGTCAGCGCGCGCAGGCGCGTCGCGGTCCAGCGGAAGGCGCGGTACGCACGCGGATGCGCGAACGCACCCGACCAGAAGCGCCACACGAGTTCTTCCGCGCGGTGGTAGTTCGCGCCCTGGCCGCGCAACGGATGCGCGACCGGCTCGTCGGGCTTGCGGTTCGCTTCGGTGCGCAGCCGCACGAGCAGTTGCGGGATCGGGATCCGCACCGGGCACACCTCGCCGCAGGCGCCGCACAGCGTCGACGCGGTCGGCAGGTCGGCCGTCGCGTCGAGGCCGAGCAGGTGCGGCGAGATGATCTTGCCGATCGGGCCCGGGTAGGTCGTGCCATACGCGTGGCCGCCGATGCGCGTATAGACGGGGCAGTGATTCATGCACGCGCCGCAGCGGATGCACTGCAGCGTCGCGCGCAGTTGTTCGTCCGCGTACGCCTGCGTGCGGCCGTTGTCGAGCAGCACGAGATGCAGCTCGCGCGGGCCGTCGCGTTCGCCGTCGCGGCGCGGGCCGGAGATCAGGTTGAAGTAGGTCGTGATCGCCTGGCCGGTGGCCGAGCGCGTGAGCAGGCTCGACAGCGGCACGATGTGCTCGAGCTTCTCGACGACCTTCTCGATTCCCATGATCGCCACGTGCGTGTCGGGCACCGTCGTCGACAGGCGGCCGTTGCCTTCGTTCTCGACGAGCCACAGCGTGCCCGTGTCGGCGGCCGCGAAGTTCACGCCCGACAGGCCGATGTCGGCTTCGGCGAACGCACGGCGCAGCGCGCGCCGGCCGGTCTGGATCAGTTCGTCGACGTCTTCCGTGTAGCGCGTGCCGGGCAGGTGCGCCGCGAACAGTTCGGCGATGTCGCCGCGGGTCTTGTGGATCGCCGGCATCACGATATGCGACGGCTTTTCGCCCGCGAGCTGCACGATGAATTCGCCCATGTCGGATTCGATGCAGTCGACGCCGTGCTCCGCGAGGTAATGGTTCAGCTCGATTTCCTCGCTCGCCATCGACTTGCCCTTGATCACGCGGCGCGCCTTCTTTGCCTGCGCGATGCCGAGCACGATCGCGTTCGCGTCGGCGGCGGTCTCGGCCCAGTGCACGTGCACGCCGGCTTCGGTGAGCTTCGTCTCCAGCCGTTCGAGCAGCACGGGCAGTTGCGCGAGCGCATGCTGCCGCACGGCTTCGCCGAGATCGCGCAACCGTTGCAGCTCGGTGTCGTCGGGGAACTGCGTCGCACGCTTGCCCTGCAGGAAGTCCATCGCGCCGCGAAAGCTCTGGCGCAGCGCCGGATCGTCGAGCGCGGCGCGCGCACGGGTCTTGAAGTCGCCGGGGGCGACGAATTGCAGCGGGTGGTTGCTCATCGCGGCAGGTCCTCGCAGGCGGGGGCGGCCGGCGGCGCGGCCGAATCGGTGACGATCACGACCCACAGGCGGCGCGGGCCGTGTGCGCCATAGGCGAGCGTCTGCTGGATGTCGGACGTCTTCGACGGGCCCGATACCAGCACGAGATTGGTCGGCATGCCGGCTTGCCAGCGTTCCGCGTGCACGGCGGCGTGCAGGTCCGCATGCACCGTGTTCGCGTGAACGAGCGCGATGTGCAGCGGCGGCACCAGCGACACCGTGCGCGGCGTGCCGGCATCGGGCGCGAGCACGACGGTGCCGGTGGCCGCGATGCCCGAGCGCGCGACGGTGAAGCCGGCGTCGATCGTGTCGAACAGTTCGGCCTTCCATGCGTCGATCGGCCGGTCGAACGGTACGGGTGCGACCGTCTCGGGCAGCGCGCGGGCGAGCGCCGCGGATTCGGCGCGGGCCGGGTCGAGCAGCAGGCGGCGCACGCCGGCGTCGGCGAGCCGCGCGGCCAGCTGCGCGGGCCATGCGTCGGCGCTCGCGCACCAGACGTCCGCGTGCGAGGCGGCGAGCGCGGTCTGCATCGTCTGCGCGAGTGCCAGAGGATCGGGCGCGACCCGCGTACGCCGTGCCGCGTAGTGTGTGTCGATGCGCGCGTCGAGTGCAGCGGCCGCGTTCGTCGCGACATCCGGGGCGGCCGCGCGCAGCCGCGCGAGGATCGCGTCGCGCGCGCTCATTGCGATTCTCCGCGCAGCGAGCCGGCGCCGGCCGTGCGGCGCCACAGGAAGCTCGCGAGATGTTCGACCGGCAGCGGCGCGCCGGCCTTGGCCGCGGCGTGGCCGATGTTCAGCAGGCAGCCGCAGTCGGCGGACACGAGCCGGTCGCAGCCGGTCGCGCAGGCCGACGCGACCTTGTCGCGCACCATCGCGCCGGAGATGTCCGGATGCTTCAGCGAGAACGTGCCGCCGAAGCCGCAGCATTCGGATTCGCGTTCGTGTTCGATGCGCGTCACACCCGGCAGCGCGTCGACGAGCGCGACGCCGTGCACGCGCGTGCCCATCTCGCGCCGCGCCGCGCACGACGTGTGCAGCACGACGCGTTCGTCGGGCCCGGCGCCGGCCGCGATCGCGTCGAGCCGTACGTCGAGCACGTGGACGAGGAATTCGGCGAGTTCGTAGGTCCGCTCCGCGATCGCGCGCGCCTTCGGGCCGTGAACGGGATCGTCGGCGAACAGCGCCGGCCAGTGGTGCCGGATCATGCCCGCGCACGAGCCGGACGGCACGATCACCGGCCACGGTTGCGCGAACAGGTCGAGCTGCGCGGCCGCGACGCGGCGCGCTTCGTCGGGGTTGCCGCTGCTGTAGGCCGGTTGCCCGCAGCAGCTCTGGCCGCGTGGATAGTGGACCGTCAGGCCCTCGCGTTCCAGCAGGCGGACCGCGTCGAGTCCCGCTTCGGGGACGAACAGGTCGACCAGGCAGGTCGCGAACAGATAGACGTGCGCGGGGGCGGTGGGGTACGGCCTTGGGTTCATGTCTCGCTCCAAAGGCGACGGCCCGGCATGCGGAGCGTCGATTTCGCTGCATAATTCCCGCGTCCGCGCCGTAGCTCAAATTGGTTGGGCCAATCGGCGCGGCACGCATTCCGCGGGGAGACGCGACGATGGCAGCGATGACGGCACGGGGCCGGACCGAAGTGGTGATGCGCAAGATCGAGACGGCGCTGCTCGACGGCACGTGGCCGGCCGGCGCGCGGCTGCCGGCCGAGCGCGTGCTCGCGCAGCAGTACGGCGTCGCGCGCAATACGGTGCGCGAGGCGACCCAGCGGCTCGTCGCGCGCGGGCTGCTGCAGAGCCGGCGCGGCGCGGGCGTCTACGCGACGGACCAGTTGCGCGCCGGCATCGCGTCGCCGTGGGGCCAGCTGGTCGCCGATCATCCGGCGCTGCGCGACGACATCCTCGAATTCCGCCGCGTGCTGGAAGGGGCGACCGCCTATTTCGCCGCGCTGCGGGCCGATGCGAACGACCGGCGCCGGATCCGCGCGCTGCTGCGCGAGCTCGAAACCGCGCACGCGAACGACGACGCGGCCGTCGAGGCCGCGACCGACGCGAAG
Source organism: Burkholderia sp. IO2 (assembly GCF_029522185.1). Lineage (NCBI taxonomy): Bacteria > Pseudomonadati > Pseudomonadota > Betaproteobacteria > Burkholderiales > Burkholderiaceae > Burkholderia > Burkholderia sp. IO2. Next base: position 19,195 of record NZ_JAKWFH010000008.1, read on the forward strand.
CTGCACGAGGCGATCGCGCTCGCGTCGCACAACACGATGTTCCTGCACCTGCATACGAGCGTGATCGGAATGTTGCGCGAGCACATTTCGATCAACGTGGCCGGGATGACGATGGAGGACGAGCAGGCATCCGAGTTGCTCTTGCTGCAGCACCGGGTCGTGTGCGAGGCGATCTGCGCGCAGCGGCCCGAGGAGGCGCGCACCGCGATGCAGACGCATATCGACTATGTGCGCAGCCATTTCGAACGCAGCGGCGATACGTCGTGAGATTGGTCGGACCAGTGACGGCGGCAGCCCGCGCGGCGGCCGGTCGCGCATCGCGCGCCACCCTGCCCGGCGCGCGGTGCGGCTGCGCGGCCCGCGCGATTGACCGGTTCGTCGGGCGCCTACTAGAATCGACCGGAACCGCTTGTCAGCCGCGCGCCGCGGCGATGACGTGCCCATTGATCCGACTGTCGAGGAAGCTTCCGTGCTCACGTCCTTGATCCGGCGCGCACCGGTCGCGCTGTCGTGGCGCGCCGCCTGCCGCCAGGCCCGCGCGCTGGTCGTCTGCGCGCTGCTGCCGCTCGCTGCGTGCGCGACGCATCCGCCCGCCACCTCGCTCGATCGCCCGGTCTCCCACGCGTTGTCCGCCGATACCGCGACGCCGCTGCGCGATGCGCTGGCCGCGCCGGAAGCCGCGCATCCGGGGCAGTCGGGCTTCCGGCTGCTGGCCGACGGCGCCATCGCGTTGCAGATGCGCATCGCGCTCGCGCGAGCGGCGACGAAGACGCTCGACATGCAGTACTACATCGCGACCGAGGATACGACCGGCAAGCTGCTGCTCGGCGCCGCGCTGTACGCGGCCGATCGCGGCGTACGCGTGCGGATGCTGGTCGACGACCTGAACTTCGACGATATCGACCGCGTGATGGCCGCGCTGAATACGCACCGGAACATCGAGATCCGCGTGTTCAACCCGTTCGGCGCGTCGCAGCGCGGCATGGTCGAGCGCACGACCAACTTCTTCACGCGGATCGACAGCTTCACGCGCCGGATGCACAACAAGGCGATGATCGCCGACAACCAGATCGCGATCGTCGGCGGCCGCAATCTCGGCGACGAATACTTCAGCGCGAGCCCGACGCTGCAGTTCCGCGATCTCGACGTGCTCGCGGCCGGCCCGGTGACGAACGACATCTCGAAGAGCTTCGACGACTACTGGGCGAGCGCGAGCAGCTATCCGTTGCGCGTGCTCAATCATCAGACGTTCGATCCGAAGGATCTCGACGCGATGCGCGACGAGCTGCGCGACCACTGGCGCAAGAACGCCGATCCGTACAACGCGAAACCGCTGAACGCGACGCCGCTCGCCCGGCAGATCGCGCGCGACGAACTCGAGCTCGTGTGGGCGCCGGCCGAATTCGAGGTCGATGCGCCGGACAAGGTCGCGCGGCCGACCGGCACCTACGTGAGCCCGCCGATGCAGCGCCTGGCCGAGCTGACGCGCGGCGCGCAGAAGGAATTCCTCGCGTTCTCGCCGTACTTCGTGCCGCACGACGCCGGCGTGAAGATCCTCGGCGACACGACCGCGCGCGGCGTGCGCGTCGCGATCGTCACGAATTCGCTCGCGGCGACCGACGCGGTCGCGGTGCAGGCCGGCTATGCGCCGTATCGCATGCCGTTGCTGCAGCGCGGCGTCGAGCTGTACGAGTTCAAGTCGCAGCCGGACCAGCAGCCCGCGCGGCTGTTCGGTTCGCGCTCGCGCGCGAGCCTGCATGCGAAGGCGTACGTGATCGACCGGCAAATCCTCGTGATCGGCTCGCTGAACCTCGACCCGCGTTCCGCGTACCTGAACACCGAGCTCGCGCTCGTGATCCACAGCCCGGTGCTCGCGCAGCAGGCCGCGGCGATCTTCGCGCGCGTGACGCAGCCGGACGAAAGCTACCGCGTCACGCTCGCGAAGCGGACCGACGGCAGCCCGCCCGCGCTCGAATGGACGGGCACCGACGGCGGCCAGCCCACCACCTATCACGTCGACCCGCATGCGGGGCTGCTGCGCAACGTGATGACGGGCATCTTCACGCTGCTGCCGGTCGACGACCAGTTGTAAGGGCGGGAACGGCTCCGGCAAAACCCGCGATACCGGTGCGCGGGGAAAGGTGATATGGTTGTGCGCGCAACGATATGTGAATCGTGAGGGCGCCGCCGGTCCGCTCGCACCATGCGGGCCGGAACGCGCCGAACGGCGTGCCGCCGCACGGGCGTGTACGCACCGCGCGCGCCGGCACACGATGGACGATGCGCGCCGCCATTCGCCCGGGGCCGCGCGCCCTCGCAACCGGAGTTCCTCATGCTACGTGTACCGAACCAGCCGTTCACGCGTCCCGCGCGCTTCTCCGAAGCCGAATGGCAGGCGCGGGTGCAGCTCGCGGCCGCCTACCGCATCTTCGATCATCTGGGCTGGACCGAGCTGATCTATAACCACATCTCGTTGCGCGTGCCCGGCGAGGACGGTCATTTCCTGATCAACCCGTTCGGGCTCCATTACCGCGAGGTATGCGCGTCGAATCTCGTGAAGATCGACATCGACGGCAACGTGATCGGTCATTCCGACTGGCCGATCAATCCGGCCGGCTTCACGTTCCACAGCGCGATCCATGCGGCGCTGCCCGATGCGCACTGCGTGATGCACGTGCACACGACGCCGACGATGGCCGTGTGCTGTTCGCGCGACGGGCTGTCGTTCTCGAATTTCTATTCGGCGCAGCTGTACGGGAAGATCGCGTATCACGACTTCGAAGGCATCACCGTGCATCTCGAGGAAGGCCGGCGCATCGTCGGGAGTGCGGGCGGGCGGCCCGTGCTGCTGTTGCGCAACCACGGACCGGTGACGATCGGTGCGACGCTCGCGCAGACGTTTTCGCTGATGTGGCTGCTCAACCGCGCATGCGAGGTGCAGGTCGCGACGCATGCGATCGGCGACGCATTGCCGATCGCGCCGCCAGTGCTCGAAGGGTGCGTGCGCGATTCGCTGAATTTCGATCCGAAGCATGGCGCGGGACAGGACGCGTTCGACGCGCTGCAGCGTATCGTCGACCGGATCGATCCGGGCTACCGCGCGTGACGCGGGCGGTAGCCTGATGAGGGTGCCGGGCTAGAACCGGTAGCCGACGCCGGCCTGGATCACGTCGGTGTCGCGGTCGTAGCGCGTGACCACGCGGTTCCAGGTGACGCGCGTGAGCCAGCGGTCGGAGATCCGGTAACTGGCCGAGATCGACACGATGCCGGAGAACCGGCCGTCACCCGGGCCCGGCTGGCCTTCGCGGTTGCGCTGGTTGACGGTGAAATACGCGCCGGCGCCGGCCGACAGCGTGACCTTGTCGTTCAGGAACGCGCGCGTGAGCCACAGCTCGGACGCGATGCCGTTGCGGCGAACCGACTGCTTCGCGCCTTCGTACATCCACGTCGCGGTCCAGTCGAGCGAACGCGTGAGGCCGCGCCGGTATTCGATGCTGCCGCCGAGCGTCGACGGCGACGAGCGGCTGTTCAGAATCGTCTCGCCGAGCATCGCCGTGACTTCGTTGTGCGTGACCTTGCGCGTGCGCGGCAACGCGGTGTCGCGCGGGCCCGGCGTGTCGGGCGCATCGAGCTGATAGCCGACGCCGAACATCACCGACGTCGTGTCGGGCCCGCCGAACACCTGCGCGCGGTTGACCTGAAGCTGCGCGATCCAGCGGTGCGACGTGTAGTACGCGGCGCGCACGCTCATCAGCACGCCCCAGCCATGCGTATTCGAGTAGCCGCGGCCTTCGGCGGCCGGCACCGTGTCGAAGTAGCGATACGGGCCCGCGCCGGCCGACAGCACCAGGCGGCGGTTCGCGAGCGGCACGCGGCCCCAGAACTGCACTGCCTGGCCGTCGCGGTGATGATTCGGAATGTGCCCTTCGTTGTACCACGTGAAGCCGAGCGCGGTATGCGGGCTCAAGCCTTCCTGGTAATCGAACGCCCAGGAATACGTGCGTTGGCCGCCGCCCCACAGCGGGCCGGTGAACAGCGCGAATTCCTGTGCGTCGACGGGCGCGCCGTAGAGCGCGGCGACGGAGCAGAGACCGGCCACCAGCGGGCGGACACGGGCGGGGCGGGTCGGGCAGGACATCGGGAGACGGGCCGGCACGGTTCACTTCTTTCCAGTCACGACAACACGCGGTCATTGTCCTGCGCACGAAAACACGTGTCGACCCGGCTGCGCGCAATAACGTATTACGCACATCGGGACAACATGCGGGTTGCGGTAGTGGTCGACACGCGTTTCGATCGCGACGTGTGCGCGACGAAGCATGATTCGTCCTGCTTGATGATAAGCAGGGCCAAAACGCGGCGTTCGCGCGCGGCATTCCGCTTGCCGTTCGAGACACGCAAAAAAAACGCGACCGGGGTGGCCGCGTGAATACTCGCAGACTCCTTCGGACGAAGGAAACAAGCAACTGTGAAACGAAGTGTAGCGAAAGCCCGTGCACGGATTCAGGGGCCGTGCTGCAAAGGTCTCTTCCAGGTTTCGGCAGGCTGCCGGAGCGGGCGCCGATCGACTACCATCACGGGTGACGCCGCCGCCCGGGCGGCGTACCACGTCGTACAAGGAGAATCCATGCTCAAGCTGCGTTTGCTCCAGGTCGCGTTATGCGCGGGCGTGCTGGCGGCCGGCAGCGCCGCTGCCGAAACGGTGCGCCTGTCCGCCAGCCTGCAGCCGTCGAGCGAAGTGCCGCCGACGGCGACCAAGGGCTCGGGCGCCGTCGCCGCCACCTACGACACGGCCACCCACATGCTGCAGTGGACGGTCACTTACGAACACCTCACGGGGCCGGCCACGGCCGCGCATTTCCACGGGCCCGCGCCGGTCGGCCAGAACGCCGGCGTGCAGGTGCCGATTCCGAAGGACGAGCTGGCGAGCCCGATCAAGGGTTCGAAGGCGCTCACCGACGCGCAGGTCACCGACCTGATGGGCGGCAAGTGGTACTTCAACATTCATACGAAGGAACACCCGTCCGGCGAGATCCGCGGCCAGGTGATGCCGGCGAACTGAGCGCCGGCGTTTGATATAGAGGCACCTGTCGAGCGACGCGGGAGCGTTCGCACGTACCATCGTCACACTGCGATGACGGAGTGCGTCCGATGAGTTGGCAAAGCAAGTTCGCCTGCTGGCTGCTGCGCTGGCAGTTTCGTCCGGAAACCATGCGCGAGGTGCTCGACCCCGCGCGTGCCCGGCGCTTCACCGACCTGCGGATGTTCGTGCCGCGCCGCCCGCCGTCGGGCTACCGGCTGCGGCAGTGCTATGGCGCCGGGGACGCGCCGCTGCGCGGCGAATGGCTCGAGCGCACCGACACGGGCGCGGGCCGCGGGCCCGGCCGTACGCTGCTGTATTTCCACGGCGGCGGTTACTACTTCTGTTCGACGAAGACCCACCGACCACTGGTGTTCGGCCTGACGAAGCGCGCGGGCGTCCGTTCGTTCTCGCTCGACTACCGGCTCGCACCCGAAAACCGTTTCCCCGCCGCGCTCGACGATGCGCTCGCCGCCTATCGGCAACTGCTGGCGCTCGGCACGCCGCCCGAATCGATCGTGCTCGGCGGCGATTCGGCGGGCGGCGGCCTCGCGCTCGCGACGCTCGTCGCGCTGCGTGATCGCGGCGAGCCGCTGCCGGCCGGCGCGATCCTGTTCTCGCCGTGGACCGACCTGGCCGGCACTGGCGGCACGATGCGCAGCAACGACGGCGTCGATCCGATGTTCGCGGCCGCGGCGCTGCCGAAGGCGGCGAAGCTGTATCTCGGCGACGAGCCCGCGACGAATCCGTACGCATCGCCGCTCTACGCGGACTTCACGGGCCTGCCGCCGCTGTACATCCAGGCCGGCAGCACAGAAGTGCTGCTCGACGATTCACGCCGCGTCGCCGAGAAGGCAAAGGCGGCCGGCGTTCAGGTCGAAATCGAGGTGTGGCCCGACATGCCGCACGTGTGGCAGCTGTACGCACCGATGGTGCCGGAAGCGCGCGACGCGCTCGATCGCGCGGCCGCGTTCCTGCGCCGCGTCGCGGTCGAGCGCGCGGTTCAGCGCGTGGGCGAGGCGTCGATCGCCTGATAGGCGGCCTTGACGGCCACCGAGCCGTACTTGCGTTCGAGCCGGCGCACGGTGAAGTGGCCGTGCGCCATCTGCTGGAAGTGGTCGATGAACAGCGTGTTGACGGTCGCGCCGAGCACGGCGCCGATCGCCGGGATCGACTTCGCGGCCATCTGTTCGGTCACCTGCACCGAGAAGCGCGAGGCCACCGTCTGCACGAGCTTGAACACGGCCGCCGAGCTGTGCGCGGCGATGCCTTTCGCCGTGATGTCCGACGACGCCTTCGAGATCGCCTGCGCGAGCGCGCCGCGCAGCACGAAATAGCCGAGATCGGCGTCTTCCTCCTGCTTGTCCGGGTTGCCGCCCATGCCGAGCACGGCCAGGCACTGCAACTGCGTATCGACCGACGTCAGGTCCTCGCCCTCGCTGCGCGCGATGTCGCACACCGAGCGGAAGATCAGCGTGGTCGTCACCGGCAGCTCGACCGGCAGCGCGAGAAAACCGAACGCGCCGCCCGCCGCGCCGGTCGTCGCGACCGCGAGCTTGTGCAGCAGGTTACTGGGTTTCTCGGGCTCCGCGTCCGGCGCCTGCGGCTTGCCGAGCGTGCGCAGCGCGATGTTCAGGCACTTGCGCAGCGCGAGCTGCGTCGCGTCGTTGATCTTGCCGGTCGCGAAGTCCGGCAGCCGCGCGATCATCTTCTCGACCGGCGCGCCGAGCACGCCCGTCAGCTTCATCGTCAGCGACGGGCTTTCCAGCACCTGTTTCGCGCGCCGCAGCGCGTCCCGATCCTCCGGCGACAGCGCCGTCGCGGGGGTGATTGAAATCGGTTCCATCTTTCTCCTTGGCCTGAGCGGGCCCTGAACCATCGCCAGCCTAGATTACTCCGGCATGCTAGAATTTTGAGATTCTTTGACTCGGCAAAAGTTGCGTCGACAAAAAATGGCCGTTCACACCGCCGCCCACCATTCGAGCGGGCAAGTCCTGCCGTTCCGCGAGTCGCTGCTGGCGATGATCGGGATCTCGTTCGTCACCATGCTGGTCGCGCTGGACCAGACGGTCGTCGGCACGGCGCTGCCGACCATCGTCGCCGAACTCCGCGGCTTCGACCTGTACGCGTGGGTCGCGACCTCGTACCTGCTCAGTTCCGTGATCACGGTGCCGATCTTCGGCCGGCTCGGCGACTATTACGGCCGCAAGCCGTTCGTGATCGCGTCGATCGTCGTGTTCACCGGCGCGTCGGTGCTGTGCGGGATGGCCAACGACATGCTGACCCTCGTGCTCGCGCGCGGACTGCAGGGAATCGGCGGCGGGATGCTGGTCGGCACCGCGTTCGCGTGCATTCCCGATCTGTTCCCCGATTCCGTCGTGCGGCTGCGCTGGCAGGTGCTGATGAGTTCCGCGTTCGGCATCGCGAACGCGGTCGGCCCGTCGCTCGGCGGGTTCCTGACCCAGTCGTTCGGCTGGCGCTCGGTGTTCTACGTCAACCTGCCGATCGGCATCCTGTCGCTGATTTTCGTGTGGCGCTACCTGCCGCACCTGCGCCACGTCGAACACGATCGCAAGATGCGGCTCGACTGGCCGGGCGCGCTCTTGATCGCGCTGTCGCTCGGTGCGCTGCAACTGTTCGTCGAATGGCTGCCGAAGTACGGCGTCATGAGCTGGGCGTCGCTGCTGCTCGTCGTCTCGGTCGCGGCGGGCGTCGGCCTGTGGCACTGGGAGAAACGCTGCGCGCAACCGATTTTGCCGTTCGACATGTTCGGCAACCGTGCGCTGTCGGCGCTGTTCGTGCTCGCGATCCTCGCCGGTTTCTCGATGTTCTCGCTGCTGTTCTACGCGCCGCTGCTGTTCCAGGGCGGCTTCGGGATGTCGCCGAAGGAGGCCGGGCTCGTGATCACGCCGCTCGTCGTGTTCATCACGATCGGCAGCATCATGAACGGCCGCGTCGTCACGCGCATCCGCAACCCGAACGCAATGCTGCACGTCGGCTTCGTGCTGTTCGCCGTCGCGTGCGCGGGCATCGTCGTGGCGACCCACACGACGCCGGCCTGGATGCTGATGGCGCTGATGGTCGCAGGCGGCATCGGGCTCGGTTTCGTGTTGCCGAACCTCACCGTGTTCGCGCAGCAGACGGCCGGCCGCGAGCATCTCGGCATCGCGACGGCGCTCTTGCAGTCGCTGCGGATGGTCGGCGGGATGCTGGGCACCGCGCTGACGGGCACGCTCGTCAACCAGATGTATTCGAGCGGTGTGCGCAACGCGCTGTCGGCCGACCACGCGATGCAGTGGCACGCGCGGCTCGCCGATCCGCAGATCCTGATCGATCGCGCGGCGCAGGGCGGTCTCGTCGCGGAGTTGACGCGTGCCGGGCATAATGGCGCGCTGCTGCTGGAAGCGGCCCGCGAATCGCTGGTCGGCGCGATTCACCTGGGGGTCGCGATGGCGGCCGTCGTCGCCGTGGTGTCGGTGTGGCAGTGCCGTCGCGTGCCGCCGATCGCGCTGCGGCGCAAGATCGAACCGCACGTCGCGGCCGACTGACCGGTCAGGCGATCGAGCGATTCGACGACTCAACGATTCACCGGAACGAAATCAGCGCATGGAAGAACAGGACCGCGTCGCGATCTTGCAGCAATTCGGACGCACGTATCGCGCCTTCATGACCGCGTTCGAAGCGCACGTCGGGCAGCCGATGCCGCGCTGGCGCATCATGGTCGCGCTGCACACGATGGACGGGCATGCGTCGCAGAAGAAGCTCGTCGAAGTGCTGCGCATCGATCCGGGCGCGCTCACGCGCCAGTTGAAGTCGCTCGACGCGCTCGGCTGGATCGAGCGCGAATCGGACGCACGGGACAACCGCGTGACCAACGTCACGCTGACGGAAGCCGGCCGCGCGGCGTTCGACGCGTGCCTGCCGCGCCGCAAGGCGTTTCTCGACCAGACGATGGCGCAGTTGCCGGACGATGTGCTGAATGCGCTGTCGGGTGCGCTCGCGATGCTGGAATCGCGGATCGCGGACGTCGGGTCGACGCCGGTCGCGCGTTGATGCGCGGGGCCGGCGGTACTTGAGCGCCGCCGGCCGCCGCTTCATTTCATTCTGATCAGGTAACGGTTTACAGCTCGATGCGCGTGCCGAGCAACGCGAGGAACTGCGCGAGCCAGGCCGGATGCGCAGGCCACGCGGGCGCGGTGACGAACGGCGCGTCGGTCACGGCCGCGTCGACCGGGATGTCCGCGTATTCGCCGCCCGCGAGCTTCACTTCCGGCGCGCAGGCCGGGTAGGCCGAAATGCGCTTGCCGCGGATCACGTCGGCGGCCGCGAGCAGTTGCGCCGCGTGGCAGATCGCCGCGATCGGCTTGCCGGCCTCGGCGAACTCGCGCACGAGCGAGATCACCTTCGGATCGAGTCGCAGGTATTCGGGCGCACGGCCGCCCGCGATCGCGAGCGCGTCGTAGCGCGCCGCATCGACGTCGTCGAATGCCGCATTCAACGTGAACTGGTGGCCGGGCTTCTCGGTGTAGGTCTGGTCGCCTTCGAAATCGTGGATCGCGGTCTTGATCTTGTCGCCCGCGCGCTTGCCCGGGCAGACTGCATCGACGTGGTGGCCGACGGCCTGCAGCGCCTGGAACGGCACCATCGTTTCGTAGTCTTCGGCGAAATCGCCGGTCAGGAACAGGATCTTCTTCGCGGCCATGGCTTTCTCCAGTGAAGCAGCGTTGAAGGCCCGGTCGCGCCGTGCATGACGGCGGCGACGGGCCCCGAGGACGAAAGCGCAGTGTACTCCGGCAGATTGAAGCGCGCGTGACGGCCGCCCCGCGCGAGCGGCAGGGCGGCGCCGCGCGCGGCGTGCGTCAGAAGAAGGTCTCGACGACTTCCGTCACGCGGAACTGCGGATCGAGCACGAGCACCTGGCGCCACTTGTCGAACGTCAGGCACGGGTGCGAGATGTCGAACGCGACCATGTCGCCGACCTTCACGTCCGCGCCCGGCGGGATCTGCAGGTATGCGTGCTGGTCCATCATCCCGGTGACGGCCCAGCCTTCGGTGGCGGCGACGTCGCGCGGCGCGCTGTCGCGGCCCGGGCGGAAGTGGCGCGCCGGCTCGGGCAGGCCCGCGTCGAACGCCGCATCGCGCTTGCCGAGCGCGACGATCGCGCGATCGGGCTCCGGCACCGACTGCACGTACGCCCACAGCTGCAGCGCCGGCAGCAGCCCTTCGCCCATCGAGCGGGCGATCGGGTTGCGCGCGAACACGTCACTCTGCGCCTTCTTGTAGATGCCGACGTCGTGCGTCAGGTAGCAGCCCGGACGCAGCACGACTTCCGCGAAGCCCGCGTCGGACGCCTTCCGGAATTCTTCCGCGACCACGTCGTACCACGCCGAACCGGCGCCGGACAGGATCGCCGGCGTGCGCGCGAAGCGGCCGGCTTCGGCCAGCTCGCGCGTGAGCGCGACCGCCTGCTGCAGGAACGCGCGGATCTCGCCTTCCTCTTTCAGCACGCCTTCATAGAGCTCGATGCCGGCCAGCTTCAGCGTGTCCGGATAGCGCGCGATCGCGGCCAGCACGGCCTCGCGCTGCGCGGCATCGCGCACGCCCGCGCGGCCGCCCGGCACGCCGAGCTCGATCAGCACGTTCAGCGACTTCTGCGCGGCGCCGAAGAAGCGGCCGAGCTGGTCGACGCTCTCCGCGGAATCGACGAGACAGAAGAACTCGAAATCGGGATCGGACAGCAGCCCCGCGATGATCGTCATGTTCTGGCGGCCGACCAGCTGGTTCGCGAGCAGCACGCGCCGCACGCCGCCGTGATACGCGGCCTGCGTCTGGTGCGCGGTCGCGAGCGTGATGCCCCACGCGCCGGCGTCGAGCTGGCGGCGGAACAGTTGCGGCGCCATCGTCGTCTTGCCGTGCGGCGCGAACTTGACGCCGTATTTCTGCACGAACGCCTGCATCCAGTTCAGGTTGTGCTCGACGCGATCCTCGTAAAGCACGGCGGCCGGCAGGCTGACGTCTTCCGCGAGCAGGTTCCATTCGAGCCGGCCCGCGTCGCCGAGCGGCACGCTCGCGCTCGGCAGATTGCCCAGGCCCTTGCCGAACGGATCGATCGTCGCTTCCTGATAGTTTGTAACTTTCATGTCATCCCGCTCCATCATCACTATGCATTGCACTGAAGTTGACATGCAGATGGTACAGAAAGTAGCATCGGCGCGGTGATGTTATTTAATAACATCCGGCCTCGCACCCTTTTCCGCAGATGAATACGCCCGCTTCCCCGTCCGCTCCGCCAGCCGCCGAGCCCTATCCGGCTCAGGCCGCTCCGCCGGTCCTCGACATCGTCGCGCGGATCGCCGAATGCGCGCCCGAGTTGCGCGAGGCCGAGCGCAAGGTCGCCGCGTTCATCCTCGCCGATCTGGCCCGCGCCGCGCATGCGAGCATCGGGGCGCTCGCGCGCGACGCGGAGGTCAGCGTCGCGACGGTCACGCGTTTCGCGAAGGCCGTCGGCTGTCGCGACGTGCGCGAACTGAAGGTGCTCGTCGCGCAGGCGGCGGCCGTCGGCCAGCGCTTCCTGGTGCCGTCCGACGACACGCCGGCCGACGACGCGAGTCCCGCGTCGATGGTCTACGACGAGATCCGCGTGGCGCTCGCCCACAATCACCAGCTGTTGCGCAACACGTCGTTCGACGCGGCGGCCGACCTGCTCGCCGGCGCGAAGATGACGTACGTGTACGGGCAGGGCGGCGGCTCGACCGCGCTCGCCGACGAGCTGCGCTTCCGGCTCGTGCGCTTCGGCCGGCCGGTCGCGAGCTACCAGGACAGCCTGCTGCAGCGGATGGTGGCCGCGACGCTGTCGGGCGACACCGTCGTCGTCGCGTTGTCGGTGAGCGGGCGCGTGCCCGAGCTGCTCGAGAGCTGCCGGCTCGCGAAGCGCTACGGCGCGAAGCTGATCGCGATCACCGCGCCGGCGTCGCCGCTCGCGAAGCTCGCCGACCACCTGATCCCGGTCGTCGCGTTCGAAACCGATTTCATTTACAAGCCGTCGACCTCGCGCTACGCGATGATGATGGCGATCGACGTGCTCGTCACCGGCGTCGCATTGCGGCTCGGCGATGCGGGCCGGGAATCGCTGCGCCGCATCAAACACGCGCTTGACGCGCACCGCGGCGGCGGCGACCGTCAACCGGTAGGAGACTGACCATGCATTCGCATCCCGAAGCGGCCGATACGCTGATCGTCGGCGCGCAACTGTACGACGGCACCGGCGCGCCGCCCGTCACGCGCGACGTCGCGATCCGCAACGGCCTGATCGCGGCGATCGGCAACCTGTCGAACTGGCTCGCGGAGCACGTCGTCGACGCGAACGGCCGGGCGCTCGCGCCGGGTTTCGTCGACGTGCATACCCACGACGACACGCACGTGATCCGTGCGCCGGAGATGATCCCGAAGATCTCGCAGGGCGTGACGACCGTGATCGTCGGCAACTGCGGGATCAGCGCATCGCCGGTGACGCTCGCGGGCGACCCGCCCGACCCGATGAACCTGCTCGGCGAGCGCGGCGCGTTCCAGTACCCGACCTTCGCCGCTTACGTCGCGGCCGTGAACGACGCGCGCCCGGCCGTGAACGTCGCGGCGCTCGTCGGCCACACGGCGCTGCGCAACAACCAGATGGACCGCCTCGACCGCGCGGCGACCGACGGCGAGATCGCCGGCATGCGCGCGCAGCTCGAGGAGGCGCTCGCGAACGGCGCGCTCGGCCTGTCGTCGGGTCTCGCGTACGGTTCCGCGTTCGCGGCGCCGACCGAGGAAGTGATGGCGCTCGCCGAGCCGCTCGCCCGCTCCGGTGCGCTGTACACGACGCACATGCGCACCGAGTTCGACGCGATCCTCGACGCGATGGACGAAGCCTATCGCGTCGGCCGTCACGCGCAGGTGCCGGTCGTGATCTCGCACCTGAAATGCGCGGGCCCGTCGAACTGGGGGCGCAGCACCGAGGTGCTCGCGTCGCTCGAAGGCGCGCGCCGCTACCAGCCGGTCGGCTGCGACTGCTATCCGTACAGCCGCAGTTCGTCGACGCTCGACCTGAAGCAGGTGACGGGCGACATCGACATCACGATCACGTGGTCGGAGCCGCACCCGGAAGTCGCGGGCAAGCTGCTGAAGGCGATCGCGGCCGACTGGGGCGTGACCGAGCAGGAAGCCGCGCAGCGCATCCGTCCGGCCGGCGCCGTGTACCACAACATGTCCGAGGACGACGTGCGCCGGATCCTGTCGCATCCGGCGACGATGGTCGGCTCGGATGGCCTGCCGAACGATCCGCTGCCGCATCCGCGGCTGTGGGGCGCGTTTCCGCGCGTGCTCGGCCATTACGTGCGCGACACCAACCTGCTGCCGCTCGAGGAGGCGATCCGCAAGATGACGTCGCTGTCCGCGCGTCGCTATGGCATCCCGAAGCGCGGCGAGGTGCATGTCGGCTATCACGCGGACCTGGTGCTGTTCGATCCGGCGAGCGTGATCGACGCCGCGACGTTCGAGAAGCCGCAGCAGCCCGCGCACGGGATCGACGCCGTGTGGGTGAACGGCGTGCTGACCTATGAAAACGGCCAACCGACCGGCGAGCGCGCCGGCGGTTTCGTCGCGCGCGGCGAGCGCGTGCCGGCCAGTGCCGATGCGGCGTTCTGAACGCACGCATTCCGATCTTCCGTGCGCGCCGCAGCAGCCGGCGCGTGCATCCGTAACCGAAATGTGAGGAGTGAAACGATGAAGCGATATGGCGTAGGCGAAGCGAAGGGCACCGGCGGCCAGGTGATGCCGTTTGCACGGGCGGTCGAGGCCGACGGCTGGCTGTACGTGTCGGGCCAGACGCCGATGGTGAACGGCGAGGTCGTCGAAGGCGGGATCGTCACGCAGTCGAAGCAGGCGATCGAGAACGTGATCGCGATCCTGAAGGAAGCCGGCTACGGCCTCGAGCACGTCGTGCGCTGCGGCGTATGGCTCGACGACGCACGCGATTTCGCGTCGTTCAACAAGGTGTTCATTTCGTACTTCGGCGAGAACCCGCCGGCGCGCGCGTGCGTGCAGTCGAGCATGGTCATCGACTGCAAGGTCGAGGTCGATTGCATCGCTTACAAGGCGCCGGCGAAGTAACGCGGCCACGCTTCCCCGCGCACAGTGAAACAGCCCGGTCGGTTGAAGCCGACCGGGCTGTTTCGTTTGACGCGCGTGGCCGTTACTGCCGCGCGGTCCGCGCGTTGTCCGGCATCGGCTGGTTGTAGTTGGTGCGGAACGGGTTGATGTCGAGCCCGCCGCGGCGCGTATAGCGCGCGTACACCGCGAGCTTCACCGGTTTGCACGCATGCAGGATGTCGAGGAAGATCCGCTCGACGCACTGCTCGTGAAAGCCCGTGTGATTGCGGAACGAGATGATGTAGCGCAGCAGCCCCGCGTGGTCGATCTGCGGCCCGACGTAGTGGATCTGCACGCTGCCCCAGTCGGGCTGGCCCGTGACCGGGCAGTTCGAGCGCAGCAGGTCGGACACGAGCGTCTCCTCGACCGGTGCTTCGTCCTCGCCGTCGGCCGCCGACAGTAGCGACGGATCGGGTTCGTACACATCGGCGTCGAGGTCGAGCCGGTCGAGCGACAGCCCGTCGAGCTCGTCCATCTCCAGCTTGCGGAAATCGTGCGCCGACACCAGCTGGACCGACACGCTCGCGCCGCACGCGGCCGACACGTCGCGCTTCAGCACGTCGCGCACCGCGTCGACCGAGTCGAACTTCGACTGTGCGAACGAGCCGAGATACAGCTTGAACGACTTCGATTCGACGATGTTCGGCGATTCGGCCGGCACGTAGAACGTCGCGATCGCGACCTGCGGCTTGCCGCGCGCGTTGAGCCACGACAGTTCGTACGCGTTCCAGATGTCGGTGCCGAAGAACGGCAGCGCCGACGTGATGCCGAGCTGCTCGCGCGCGCCGGCGCGCGGGATCGGGAACAGCAGCGACGCATCGTACTGCGCCGCGTAGACGGTGGCCTTGCCGAGCGGGGATTGTTCGGGATTCATTGCACGCAGCCTTTACGACAGGAAGAGGCGGTAAGCCGGGTTGGCGCTCTCTTCGACATACGGATAGCCGAGCGCCGCGAGGAAGCGTTCGAATTCGGCGCGATCGGCCTGCGGCACCTGCAGCCCGACGAGGATCGAGCTGTAGTCCGCGCCCTGGTTACGGTAGTGGAACAGGCTGATGTTCCAGTCCGGCGCCATCGACGACAGGAACTTCATCAGCGCGCCCGGCCGTTCCGGGAATTCGAAGCGGAACAGGCGCTCGTCGAGCGCGAGCGGCGAGCGGCCGCCGACCATGTAGCGGATGTGTTCCTTCGACAGCTCGTCGTGCGTCAGGTCGACGCTCTTGAAACCGTGCGACTCGAAGTTCGCGGCGATCTCCGCCGATTCGCCGCGACGGCGGATCTGCACGCCGACGAAGATGTGCGCGGACTTCTCGTCGGCGATCCGGTAGTTGAACTCGGTGACGTTGCGATCGCCGACCAGCGAGCAGAAGCGCTTGAAGCTGCCGCGTTCCTCGGGGATCGTAACCGCGAACACCGCTTCGCGCGCTTCGCCGACCTCGGCGCGCTCGGCGACGAAGCGCATCCGGTCGAAGTTCATGTTCGCGCCGGACGTGACCGCGACGAGCGTCTGGTTCTCGATGCCTTCGCGTTCCGCGTACAGCTTCGCGCCCGCGACCGCGAGCGCGCCCGACGGTTCGAGCACGCTGCGCGTGTCCTGGAACACGTCCTTGATCGCCGCGCACAGCGCGTCGGTGTTGACCGTCACGACGCCGTCGAGGAATTCGCGGCACAGCCGGAAGGTTTCCTCGCCGACGAGCTTCACCGCGGTGCCGTCCGCGAACAGGCCGACCTCGCTCAGCTCGATGCGCTCGCCCGCGTCCAGCGACTGCTTCATCGCGCACGAGTCCTCGGCCTGCACGCCGATCACCTTGATCTCCGGACGCACCGCCTTCACGTACGCGGCGACGCCGGACGCGAGCCCGCCGCCGCCGATCGGCACGAAGATCGCATGGATCGGGCCCTGGTGCTGACGCAGGATCTCCATCGCGATCGTGCCCTGGCCGGCGATCACGTACGGATCGTCGAACGGGTGAACGAACGTGAGGTCGCGCTCCTGCTGGACCTTCACCGCGTGCGCGTATGCATCGCTGTACGATTCGCCCGCCTGGATCACCTCGACGCTCGGGCCGCCGTGCGCGCGCACCGCGTCGACCTTCACCTGTGGCGTCGTGACCGGCACGACGATCACGGCCTTGATGCCCATCCGGGCCGCCGAGAACGCGACACCCTGCGCGTGGTTGCCGGCCGACGCCGTAATCACGCCGCGCGCGAGCGCATCCGTCGGAATGTGCGCCATCTTGTTGTACGCGCCGCGCAGCTTGAACGAGAACACCGGCTGGTTGTCCTCGCGCTTCAGGTAAACGGCGTTGCGCAGCCGGGCCGACAGGTTGCGGGCGGGTTCGAGTTCCGTCTCGATCGCGACGTCGTAGACGCGCGCGGTGAGGATTTTCTTCAGGTAATCGTGGGATGCCATGGGCGCTCGCGTGCAGTGCGGATGCAGACGGTAAAGGGTCAATGATAGCGCCAAGGGTCCGCCCGTACGCAAGCGGCATGCCGGGCGGCCGGCTGCGGGCGGCCGGGTGGGCGTGCCGGCAGGGGAGGCACGCCGCCGGGCGCCGCTTTTTATCGGCTTAACCGCGTGGTTACCGACCGGACGGACGGCGAATGATCGCATGAAACCGCGCCGAGCCCCGCCCGGCGCGGCTCGCGGCGATAGCCCCACGACCTGTCCGGCGTGTCACGGACCGCCCGATCATGGGTTAGAATTCCGTTTTGAATCAAGGATTCGGAAGATGCAGAGGCACCCTCGGATCGCACCGTTGAAGCCGACGCCGCGCGCAGCCAGCCCCGCGGCCGAACGGCATGCGCGCCGCGCGCGATCGTGCTGATGATCCTGAGTGCCGCCAGGCCCTGTCGCCGGCCAGGAGGGGCGAGTCGCCCGCTCCGGCCCCATGAAGGACAGCCGCGCGCCTGGTAACAGAACAGATTTCCCCAAGATTGCGCCCACGCGCTTGCCGACGCCCGTGCACGGTGTATCGGCCCTCCGAGTCGTCCGAACATGAACGCACCACAAGTTTTCGATCCGCATGGCGCGGCCGCCGCCGTCGCCGCCGACCCCGCGCCCCGCTTGCGCGAGATTCCCTACAACTACACGTCCTTCTCGGATCGCGAGATCGTGATCCGCCTGCTCGGCGAAGAGGCGTGGTCGGTGCTCGACGAGCTGCGCGCCGAGCGCCGTACGGGCCGCTCGGCGCGGATGCTGTATGAAGTGCTCGGCGACATCTGGGTCGTGCGTCGCAACCCGTACCTGCAGGACGACCTGCTCGACAACCCGAAGCGCCGCGCGCTGCTGATCGAGGCGCTGAACCACCGTCTGACCGAGATCGGCAAGCGCCGCAGCGCGGATCTCACCGAGCATCGCGACGACGCGGGCCGCGAGCGCGCGTCGCGCGTGGAGATGCTCGAGACCGCCGCGCAGCGTGCGGTCAACGAGTTCGCGGACGAATTCGACAAGATGGCCGAGCTGCGCCGCCGCGCGACCAAGGCGCTCGGCCGCTGCACGCAGAAGGACAACATCCGCTTCGACGGGCTGTCGCGCGTGTCGCACGTGACCGACGCGACCGACTGGCGCGTCGAATACCCGTTCGTCGTGCTGACGCCCGATACCGAAGCCGAGATCGCCGGCCTGATCAAGGCGTGCTTCGAGCTCGGCCTGACCGTGATCCCGCGTGGCGGCGGCACTGGCTACACGGGCGGCGCGGTGCCGCTCACGCCGTTCTCCGCGGTGATCAACACCGAAAAGCTCGAACAACTGGGCGCGGTCGAGCTGACCGAGCTGCCCGGCGTCGCGCACAAGGTGCCGACGATCTTCTCCGGCGCGGGCGTCGTCACGCGTCGCGTGACGGAAGCGGCCGAGGCGGCCGGCTACGTGTTCGCGGTCGATCCGACGTCGCTCGACGCCTCGTGCATCGGCGGCAACGTCGCGATGAACGCGGGCGGCAAGAAGGCCGTGCTGTGGGGCACCGCGCTCGACAACCTCGCCTGGTGGCGGATGGTCGACCCGGACGGCAACTGGCTCGAAGTCACGCGCCACGAGCACAACCAGGGCAAGATCCACGACATCGCGGTCGCGCGCTTCGAGCTGAAGTGGTTCGACGGCGCGTATGCGCCGGGCGAGAAGCTGCTCAAGAGCGAGATGCTCGAGATCGAAGGCCGCCGGTTCCGCAAGGAAGGGCTCGGCAAGGACGTGACCGACAAGTTCCTTGCCGGCCTGCCGGGCGTGCAGAAGGAAGGCTGCGACGGGCTCATCACGTCCGCGCGCTGGGTGCTGCACAAGATGCCCGCGCACACGCGCACCGTCTGCCTCGAATTCTTCGGCCAGGCGCGCGAGGCGATCCCGAGCATCGTCGAGATCAAGGATTACCTGTTCGAGACGTCGAAGCAGGGCGGCGCGATCCTCGCGGGCCTCGAGCACCTCGACGAGCGCTACCTGCGCGCGGTCGGCTACGCGACCAAGAGCAAGCGCAACGCATTCCCGAAGATGGTGCTGATCGGCGACATCGTCGGCGACGACGCCGACGCGGTCGCGCACGCGACGTCCGAAGTGATCCGGATGGCGAACGGCAAGAGCGGCGAAGGCTTCGTCGCGGTCAGCGCGGAGGCGCGCAAGCGCTTCTGGCTCGACCGCAGCCGCACGGCCGCGATCGCGAAGCACACGAACGCGTTCAAGATCAACGAGGACGTCGTCATCCCGCTGAACCGGATGGGCGAGTACACCGACGGCATCGAGCGGATCAACATCGAGCTGTCGCTGAAGAACAAGCTGCAGCTGGTCGATGCGCTCGAAGCGTTCTTCCGCGGCGGCAACCTGCCGCTCGGCAAGACCGACGACGCGAACGAGATCCCGAGCGCGGAACTGCTCGAGGATCGCGTCCAGCAGGCGCTGGAACTGCTCAAGCGCGTGCGTGCGCGCTGGGAATTCGTGCGCGACCGGCTCGACCAGCCGCTGCGCGAGGCGCAGCACTACCTGGTGCAGCTCGGCTACGAGGCGCTCGCCGAGAAGTTCGCGGATCGTGCGGACGAACAGCCGGGCGCGACCGTGTTCCACATCACGCAGGACCGCACGGTCCGCATCTCGTGGAAGCAGGAAATCCGCGCGGAATTGCGCGCGATCTTCAACGGCGGCGCATTCAAGCAGATCCTCGACGAGGCGCAGGCGATCCACAAGCGCGTGCTGCGCGGCCGCGTGTTCGTCGCACTGCACATGCACGCGGGCGACGGCAACGTCCACACCAACATCCCGGTCAACTCCGACAACTACGAGATGCTGCAGGACGCGCACGCGTCGGTCGCCCGCATCATGACGCTCGCGCGCTCGCTCGACGGCGTGATTTCCGGCGAACACGGGATCGGCATCACGAAGCTCGAATTCCTGACCGACGACGAGATCGCCGAATTCCGCGCATACAAGCAGCGCGTCGACCCGAACGGCCGCTTCAACAAGGGCAAGCTGCTCGACGGCGCCGACCTGCGCAACGCGTACACGCCGAGCTTCGGGCTGATGGGCTACGAATCGCTGATCATGCAGCAGTCCGACATCGGCGCGATCGCCGATTCGGTGAAGGACTGCCTGCGCTGCGGCAAGTGCAAGCCGGTGTGCGCGACCCACGTGCCGCGCGCGAACCTGCTGTACAGCCCGCGCAACAAGATCCTCGCGACGTCGCTCTTAGTCGAGGCGTTCCTGTACGAAGAACAGACGCGCCGCGGCGTGTCGATCAAGCACTGGGACGAGTTCAACGACGTGGCCGACCACTGCACGGTGTGCCACAAGTGCGCGACGCCGTGCCCGGTGAAGATCGATTTCGGCGACGTCACGATGAACATGCGCAACCTGTTGCGCAAGATGGGCAAGAAGAAGTTCAACGCCGGCAACGCGGCGGGCATGTTCTTCCTGAACGCGACCAATCCGCAGACGATCAACGTCGCGCGCGGCGTGATGATGGGCGTCGGCTACAAGGTGCAGCGCTTCGCGAACGACATGCTGAAGAAGGTCGTGACGAAGCAGACGCAGCACCCGCCCGCGACGACCGGCAAGCCGCCGGTGGTCGAGCAGGTGATCCACTTCGTCAACAAGAAGATGCCGGGCAACCTGCCGAAGAAGACGGCGCGCGCGCTGCTGGACATCGAGGACAACAAGATCGTGCCGATCATCCGCAACCCGAAGTCGACGACCGTCGATTCGGAGGCGGTGTTCTACTTCCCGGGCTGCGGCTCCGAGCGCCTGTTCTCGCAGGTCGGGCTGGCCACGCAGGCGATGCTGTGGGAAGCGGGCGTGCAGACGGTGCTGCCGCCGGGCTACCTGTGCTGCGGCTATCCGCAGCGCGGTTCGGGCCAGTACGACAAGGCCGAGAAGATCGTCACGGACAACCGCGTGCTGTTCCACCGCGTCGCGAACACGCTGAACTACCTCGACATCAAGACGGTCGTCGTGTCGTGCGGCACCTGCTACGACCAGCTCGCGGGTTACGAATTCGACAAGATCTTCCCGGGCTGCCGGATCATCGACATCCACGAGTTCCTGCTCGAGAAGGGGATGAAGCTCGACGGCGTGACGGGCACGCGCTACATGTATCACGACCCGTGCCACACGCCGATCAAGACGATCGACCCGGTGAAGCTCGTCAACGAGCTGATGGGCGCCGAGAAGGACGGCTACAAGATCGAGAAGAACGATCGCTGCTGCGGCGAATCGGGCACGCTGGCGGTCACGCGGCCGGACATCTCGACGCAGGTCCGCTTCCGCAAGGAGGAAGAGATCCGCAAGGGCGCCGCGAAGCTGCGCGCGATTCCGGTGGTCGCGGGCGACGCGCCGGCGCCGGCGCCGGCCGCCGCGGCCGCGGCCGCGAACGGCCCGGACGTGAAGATCCTGACGAGCTGCCCGTCGTGCCTGCAGGGCCTGTCGCGCTACAGCGAGGACGCGAACCTCGAAGCCGACTACATCGTGGTCGAAATCGCGCGTCAGGTGCTCGGCGAGAACTGGATGGCCGATTATGTCGCACGCGCGAACCATGGCGGGATCGAGCGCGTGCTGGTCTAATGCGGGCATGACGAGCGCCCGACCGGGCCGGGAATGAGCGGGCGCCGGCGCGGCATGCCGGCGCCCGTCCACATGGGAGCGACGATGGAATGCGTGTTTTGCCGTGAAGACGGCGGCGAGGTGCTCTGGCAGGACGATGCGCTGCGCGTCGTGCTTGCCACCGGCGAGCACGAGTATCCGGGCTTCTGCCGGGTCATCTGGGGCGCGCACGTGGCCGAGTTCTCCGATCTCGGCGAGCCCGAGCGGGCACATCTGATGCGCGTGGTCTACGCGGTCGAGCGGGCCGTGCGCCGCGTGATGCAGCCGAACAAGGTGAATCTCGCGAGCCTCGGCAACATGGTCCCGCACGTGCACTGGCACGTGATTCCGCGCTTTTCCAACGACGCCCATTTTCCGCAGCCCGTGTGGGCGCCGCGCCAGCGCAGCGTGTCCGAGGCGCTGCTGCGTTCGCGCGCGGCGCAGGCCTCGCTGCTGCACAATGCGGTGCGCGAGGAAATTCAACGCATGACCGATTCGAGGCAAGCATGAGCGGTTTGACTTCCACGACGCCGATTCCGTCCGGCGTCGTCGTGCACGCGGTGTCGCGCGTGCTCGAATTGCAGTACCCGAACGGCGAGAGTTACCGGATTCCGTTCGAGCTGATGCGCGTCTATTCGCCGTCGGCCGAGGTGCGCGGCCACGGGCCCGGCCAGGAAACGTTGCAGACCGGCAAGCGCGAAGTGACGATCACCGCGCTCGAGGGCGTCGGCAACTACGCGCTGCAGCCGACGTTCTCCGACGGCCATTCGACCGGCATCTACTCGTGGGACCTGCTGTACGAGCTGGCGACGCAGCAGGACGCGCTGTGGCGCG
Organism: Burkholderia sp. IO2; assembly: GCF_029522185.1. Classification (NCBI taxonomy): domain Bacteria; kingdom Pseudomonadati; phylum Pseudomonadota; class Betaproteobacteria; order Burkholderiales; family Burkholderiaceae; genus Burkholderia; species Burkholderia sp. IO2. Next base: position 41,346 of record NZ_JAKWFH010000008.1, read on the forward strand.
ACTATTTCGACAAACTGAAGGCGGCGGGCGTCGAGCGCGACGCGCCGATGCAGGCGGCCGGCGCGCCGCACGGCCACTGCCACTGAAATCGACGGCGCCCGCTCGGCGCCGTCTTGCCATTTACTGAGGATCAACGCGATGAGCAAAACCCACTTCGGCTTCGAGAGCGTCGAGGAAAACGAAAAAGCGAAGAAAGTGGCGGGCGTGTTTCATTCGGTCGCGAGCAACTACGATCTGATGAACGACCTGATGTCGGCGGGCATGCACCGCGCGTGGAAGGCGTTCACGATCGCGCAGGCGAACGTGCGCCCCGGCTTCAAGGTGCTCGACATCGCGGCCGGCACCGGCGACCTGACGAAGTCGTTCGCGAAGGCGGCCGGGCCGACGGGCGAGGTCTGGCATACCGACATCAACGAATCGATGCTGCGCGTGGGCCGCGACCGGCTGCTCGACAAGGGCGTCGTGACGCCGTCGCTGCTGTGCGACGCCGAGAAAATTCCCTTTCCGGACAACTACTTCGACGTGGTCACGGTCGCGTTCGGGCTGCGCAACATGACGCACAAGGATGCCGCGCTGGCCGAGATGCGCCGCGTGACGAAGCCCGGCGGTCGCGTGATGGTGCTGGAATTCTCGAAAGTCTGGGATCCGCTGAAAAAAGCGTACGATCTGTATTCTTTCAAAGTATTACCGTGGCTTGGCGACAAGTTCGCGAAAGATGCTGAAAGTTATCGGTATCTTGCTGAATCTATCCGGATGCACCCCGATCAGGACACGCTGAAGACGATGATGGAACAAGCGGGCCTCGACGCCGTCAAATATTACAATTTGTCAGGTGGCGTGGTAGCTTTACACCTAGGGACCAAGTACTAAGGGGTTCTTTCCCTACATTCGTCTTACATTCGGAGAAGCTGATGTCTGAATCGCGTTCGTTGTTCAACCGTAGCAAACCGTCGAAGCCGTGGGCTCGACGGGTCGGCACGCTGCTGATGGTCGGCCTGCTCACGGCCGGCACGTTCGCATCGCTCGACGCTGAAGCCAAGCGCATGGGCGGCGGGCGCAGCATCGGCCGCCAGAATTCCACCGTCACGCAGCGCCAGGCCACGCCGCCCGCGCAGCAGCCGATGCAGCAGGCCGCACCGTCGCAGGCGCAGCGCACGAACCCGGCTGCCCCCACGCCGGCCGCGCAGCCCAACCGCTCGCGCTGGCTCGGGCCGATCGCCGGCCTCGCGGCCGGTCTCGGTATCGCGGCGCTGCTGTCGCACTTCGGTCTCGGCGGCGCATTCGCGAGCATGATGGCGAACGTCATCGTGATTGCGTTGCTCGCGATGGTCGGCATCTGGCTGATCCGCAAGTTCATGAACCGCCGTCGCCCGCAGGAGCCGGCGTATTCGGTTGGTGGCGCCGCATCGTCGTCGGGCGGCTACTCGCAAAGCCCGTCGTTCCAGCAAGGCAATGCCGGCAGCAACTACGCGGGCAGCGGCAGCAGCTATGCGAACGAAGCGCAGGGCGTGTTCGGCGGCGGTGCGGCGGCCGCCGGCGCGGCTGCGACGGCAGCGGCGCCCCTGCAGGTGCCGGCCGGCTTCGACACCGAAGCGTTCCTGCGCAGCGCGAAAGTCTATTTCGTGCGCCTGCAGGCCGCGTGGGACCAGGGCAACCTGGCCGACATCCGCGAGTTCACGACGCCCGAAATGTTCGCCGAGATCAAGATCGACCTCGATTCGCGCGGCAACGACGCGAACCAGACCGACGTCGTACAGCTCGACGCGGAACTGGTCGCGATCGAGGATCGCGGCATCGAGCAGTCGGCGAGCGTGCGCTTCCACGGCCTGATCCGCGAATCGGCGAATACGTCGGCGGCGCCGTTCGACGAGGTGTGGAACCTGTCGAAGTCGGGCAGCCAGGGCTGGCTGCTCGCGGGTATCCAGCAGATCAACACGCACTGAGCGTGGCCGGCGGCCCGCGCCGCCGGGCACCCGGGCGACGGCCGCCGCACTGCGACCGCTTGCCGCCCGGGTGTACGGTCAGGCACGGTCCGCCATCGATCCGACGTTACAATAGAAACCCGCGTGGGCGCCCGGCCTGCGCGGGTTTTTTCTTTCCCAGCCCGATGACCTTTGCCGCCAAGCCTTTTGCTGCTGCCGTCAATCACCTGCTCGCGCGCGAATCGTGGGCACGCGACCGCCTGATTCCCTATGCGGGCAAGACTGCCCGGATCGACGTGCCTCCCGTCACGCTCACGCTGCTGGTGCAGCCCGACGGTTATCTGTCGGCCGTCGACGCGCACGATGCGCAACAGGTCGACGTGTCGATCGCGCTCGCCGGCGACACGGTCGCCGCGTTCCTGCAGGGCGGCCAGGCGGCCGTGATGAAGCACGTGAAGATCGAAGGCGACGCGGAATTCGCGACGCAGATCGCGAAGCTGGCCGAGCATCTGCGCTGGGAACCGGAAGAAGATCTCGCGAAGCTGGTCGGCGACGCGGCGGCGTACCGGATCGCGACGGTCGTGCGCGACGCCGGCGCGCGCGCACGCCGCACCGGCCGCAACGTGCTCGATTCCGTCGCCGAATACTGGCTCGACGAGAACCCGCAGGTCGTCCGGCGCGCGTCGCTCGGCGGCTTCGACGCCGAGCTGGCGCGCGCACGCGATGCGCTCGCGCGGGTCGAAAAGCGGGTCGAGCGACTCGAACAAAAAATCGGCGCGCGCACGGGCTCCGGCCCGCGCGGCGCGCACTGAGGGCCGCAGGGCATGCGCATTTTCCGTTTCATCAAGATTGTCTACACCGTCATCCGCTTTGGCCTCGACGAAGTGATGCTGTCCCGGATCGACGACCGGCGGGTGAAGCTGCTGCTGCGGATCACGACGATCGGTCGCCGCTTCTCCGATCCGCCGGCCGTGCGGTTGCGTCACGCGCTCGAAAGCCTGGGCCCGATCTTCGTGAAGTTCGGCCAGGTGCTGTCGACGCGCCGCGACCTGCTGTCGGTCGATTTCGCGAACGAACTCGCGAAGCTGCAGGACCAGGTGCCGCCGTTCGATTCGGCCGTCGCGATCGCGATCATCGAGAAGTCGCTCGGCGCGCCGGTCGACGAGCTGTTCGACGAATTCGAGCGCGAGCCGATCGCGAGCGCGTCGATCGCGCAGGTGCACTTCGCGAAGCTGAAGCAGGGCGTGCACGCGGGCAAGGCCGTCGCCGTCAAGGTGCTGCGCCCGAACATGCTGCCGGTGATCGATTCCGACCTCGCGCTGATGCGCGACATCGCGACGTGGACGGAACGCATGTGGGCCGACGGCCGGCGCCTGAAGCCACGCGAGGTCGTCGCCGAATTCGACAAGTACCTGCACGACGAGCTCGACCTGATGCGCGAGGCCGCCAACGGCAGCCAGCTGCGCCGCAACTTCGCGGGCCTCGACCTGCTGCTCGTGCCCGAGATGTTCTGGGATTTCTCGACGTCGCAGGTGCTCGTGATGGAGCGCATGACCGGCGTGCCGATCAGCCAGGTCGAGACGCTGCGCTCGGCCGGCGTCGACATCAAGAAGCTCGCGCGCGAAGGCGTCGAGATCTTCTTCACGCAGGTGTTCCGCGACGGCTTCTTCCACGCGGACATGCACCCCGGCAACATCCAGGTGAGCCTCGACCCGAACACGTTCGGCCGCTATATCGCGCTCGATTTCGGGATTGTCGGCGCGCTGTCCGATTTCGACAAGAACTACCTCGCGCAGAACTTCCTCGCGTTCTTCAAGCGCGACTACCACCGTGTCGCGACGCTCCACCTCGAATCGGGCTGGGTGCCGCCCGAGACGCGCGTCGAGGAGCTCGAAAGCGCGATCCGCGCGGTGTGCGAGCCGTATTTCGACCGCGCGCTGAAGGACATCTCGCTCGGCCAGGTGCTGATGCGCCTGTTCTCGACGTCGCGCCGCTTCAACGTCGAGATCCAGCCGCAGCTCGTGCTGCTGCAGAAGACGATGCTGAACGTCGAAGGGCTCGGCCGCTCGCTCGATCCCGAACTCGACCTGTGGAAGACCGCGAAGCCGTATCTCGAGCGCTGGATGACCGAGCAGATCGGCCTGCGCGGCTGGTACGAGCGGTTCAAGGTCGAGGCGCCGCAGTGGAGCAAGACGCTGCCGCAACTGCCGCGCCTCATCCACCATGCGCTGGCCGCGCGCCACGATGCGCCGCGCGCCGCGAGCGAGGAACTGATGCGTCAGGTCCTCGTCGAGCAGAAGCGGACGAACCGGCTGCTGCAGGCGTTGCTGATCTTCGGCCTGGCCGTCGGCGTCGGGGCGCTCGTCGCGCGCGTGCTGCTCGCGCTCGCGTACGGCGCTTGATCGAAAGGAGCACGGCGATGTCCGATCCGAAGCAACCGGCCGCACCGTCGGCCACCGATTTCGCGACACGCGACCCGGGCAGCGCGTCGTTCTGGAACGAGCGCTTCGAGCGCGGCGTGACGCCGTGGGAATTCGGCGGCGTGCCGGACGGCTTTCGCGTGTTCGCGCAGCGGCTGGCGCCCCGCGCGGTGCTGATTCCCGGCTGCGGCAGCGCGCAGGAGGCCGGCTGGCTCGCGCAGGCCGGCTGGCCGGTGCGGGCGATCGATTTCGCCGCGCAGGCAGTCGCTGCGGCGAAGGCGCAGCTCGGCGCGCATGCGGACGTCGTCGAGCAGGCCGATTTTTTCCAGTACCGGCCGCCGTTCGACGTGCAGTGGGTGTACGAGCGTGCGTTCCTGTGCGCGTTGCCGCCGAGCCTGCGTGCCGATTATGCGGCGCGGATGGCCGAGCTGCTGCCCGCGGGCGGATTGCTAGCCGGCTATTTCTTCGTGGTGGCGAAACCGAAGGGGCCGCCGTTCGGGATCGAGCGCGCGGAACTCGATGCGCTGCTCGCGCCGCACTTCGAGCTGGTCGAGGATTTGCCCGTGACCGATTCGCTGGCCGTGTTCGACGGGCACGAGCGCTGGCTCACGTGGCGTCGCCGCTGATGCGCGGGCGTCGCGGCCATTGCCGGAGCGCGCCAGGGTTTCGGCTATAATTCAAGGTTTTGCAAGCCGTTTCCAGTTTCTGCGGGAAAAATATCATGCCGATCTACGCCTATCGATGCGAAGCGTGCGGTTTCGCGAAGGACGTGCTCCAGAAGATGAGCGACGCGCCGCTGTCGCAATGCCCTGAATGCGGGAAGGATGCTTTTCGCAAACAGGTGACCGCCGCCGGTTTCCAGCTGAAGGGCTCGGGGTGGTATGTCACCGATTTCCGCGGCGGCTCGGGCGGTACCAGCGCGCCGGCGACGGCGTCGGGCGACGCGGCGCCGGCCGCACCGGCGGCTGAAGCCGCACCCGCCGCGGCCGCGCCGGCTGCGGCGAGCAGTTCGGGCAGTACCTCGACGACGAGCGCCGCGCCGGCTCCGGCCGCAGCGCCCGCCGCCGGTAGTTGACCGTCGCGGCCCGTCCGGGTCGCGACCAACCCGCGCCGCCGGCGCGGTTCATTGACGGCAGATGATGAAAAAGACGACCCTGAAAACGGTGTTCCTGACCGGCCTGCTGGTTCTCGTCCCGCTCGCGATCACGCTGTGGGTGCTCGGCCTCATCATCGGCACGATGGACCAGACGCTGCTCCTGCTGCCCGAATCTTGGCAGCCCGAGCGGATGCTCGGCTTCCATCTGCCGGGGATCGGCGCGGTGCTGACGCTCGCGTTCATCTTCGTCGTCGGGCTGGCCACGCAGAACTTCATCGGCCAGAAGCTCGTCACGTGGTGGAACGCGGTCGTGCGTCACATCCCGGTCGTCGGGCCGATCTACACGAGCGTCAAGCAGGTGTCCGACACGCTGCTGTCGAGCAGCGGCAATGCGTTCCGCAAGGCGCTGCTGATCGAATACCCGCGCCGCGGCTCGTATACGATCGCGTTTCTGACCGGCACGCCCGGCGGCGACGTGGTCAACCATCTGACGGAAGAGTACGTGAGCGTGTACGTGCCCACGACGCCGAACCCGACGTCGGGCTTCTTCCTGATGCTGCCGAAGAGCGAAGTCATCGAACTCGACATGTCGGTCGATGCCGCGCTCAAGTACATCGTCTCGATGGGCGTCGTGGCGCCTTCGGCGCCGGCTCCGGCGCCCGCCCGCCGTCCCGTCGAGCCGCCGCTGTAAGTAAAGAATCATCGCCCGGGCCGCGCGTTGCGGCGCCCGTTGATCAAACCGAACGAAAGCAAACATCATGTCGATGCGTACTGAATACTGCGGTCTCGTGACCGAACACCTGCTGGGCCAAACCGTGTCGCTGTGCGGCTGGGTGCAGCGCCGCCGCGATCACGGCGGTGTGATCTTCATCGACCTGCGCGATCGTGAAGGCCTCGTGCAAGTGGTGTGCGACCCGGATCGCGCCGAGATGTTCGCGACCGCCGAAGGCGTGCGCAACGAGTTCTGCGTGCAGATCAAGGGCCTCGTGCGCAACCGTCCGGAAGGCACGGTCAACGCCGGCCTGAAGAGCGGCAAGATCGAAGTGCTGTGCCACGAACTGAACGTGCTGAACGCGTCGGTCACGCCGCCGTTCCAGCTCGACGACGACAACCTGTCGGAAACGACGCGTCTCACGCACCGCGTGCTCGACCTGCGCCGCCCGCAGATGCAGCACAACCTGCGCCTGCGCTACCGCGTCGCGATCGAGGCGCGCAAGTACCTCGACGAGCAGGGCTTCATCGACATCGAGACGCCGATGCTGACGAAGAGCACGCCGGAAGGCGCGCGCGACTACCTCGTGCCGTCGCGCGTGAACGCGGGCCAGTTCTTCGCGCTGCCGCAGTCGCCGCAGCTGTTCAAGCAGCTGCTGATGGTCGCGAACTTCGACCGTTACTACCAGATCACCAAGTGCTTCCGCGACGAAGACCTCCGCGCGGACCGTCAGCCGGAATTCACGCAGATCGACTGCGAGACGTCGTTCCTCGGCGAGCAGGAAATCCGTGACCTGTTCGAAGACATGATCCGTCACATCTTCAAGACGACGATCGACGTCGAGCTCGACGCGAAATTCCCGGTGATGCCGTACTCGGAAGCGATGGCGCGTTTCGGTTCGGACAAGCCGGACCTGCGCGTGCAGCTCGAATTCACCGAATTGACCGACGCGATGAAGGATGTCGACTTCAAGGTGTTCAGCACGCCGGCCAACGCGAAGGACGGCCGGGTTGCGGCGCTGCGCGTGCCGAAGGGCGGCGAGCTGTCGCGCGGCGACATCGACGGCTACACGGAATTCGTGCGCATCTACGGCGCGAAGGGCCTCGCGTGGATCAAGGTCAACGAGAAGGCGAAGGGCCGCGACGGCCTGCAGAGCCCGATCGTCAAGAACCTGCACGATGCATCGATCGCGGCGATCCTCGAGCGCACCGGCGCCGAAGACGGCGACATCATCTTCTTCGCGGCCGATCGCGCGAAGGTCGTCAACGACAGCCTCGGCGCGCTGCGCCTGAAGATCGGCCATTCGGAATTCGGCAAGGCGAACGGTCTCGTCCAGGCCGGCTGGAAGCCGCTGTGGGTCGTCGACTTCCCGATGTTCGAATACGACGACGAAGATGCACGCTACGTCGCCGCGCACCATCCGTTCACGAGCCCGAAGGACGAGCACCTCGAGTACCTCGAGACCGACCCGGGCCGCTGCCTCGCGAAGGCGTACGACATGGTGCTGAACGGCTGGGAAATCGGCGGCGGCTCGGTGCGTATCCACCGCGAGGAAGTCCAGAGCAAGGTGTTCCGCGCGCTGAAGATCGGCGCGGAAGAAGCGCAGGCGAAGTTCGGCTTCCTGCTGGACGCGCTGCAGTACGGCGCGCCGCCGCACGGCGGTATCGCGTTCGGTCTCGACCGCATCGTCACGATGATGGCCGGCGCCGATTCGATCCGCGACGTGATCGCGTTCCCGAAGACGCAGCGTGCGCAGGATCTGCTCACGCAGGCGCCGAGCCCGGTCGACGAGCGTCAGCTGCGCGAGTTGCACATCCGTCTGCGTCAGCCGGAGCAGCCGAAGGCGTAACGCGCTTCTCGCCCCGGTCGTGTGCGTGGTCACGCGCACACGACGCCCATGAAAAAGGCGCAGTGATGCGCCTTTTTCATTTTTTGCGGTACAGTCGCAGCACTTGCCGCACGTTCGGGCGCAGGCCCGGCGCACGGCCCTGTGCCGCATGAAACAAAGATGACGAAGCCGCCGAAAATCCCCGAATCCGTTCTCGTCGTGATCTACACGCCCGACCTCGATGTGCTCGTGATCAAGCGTGCCGACCAGCCCGATTTCTGGCAATCGGTCACCGGCTCGAAGGACGCGCTCGACGAGCCGCTCGCGCTCACCGCCGCGCGCGAAGTGGCCGAGGAAACCGGCATCGCGGTCGGCACGCCGGACGTGCCGGCCAGCGCGCTCGTCGACTGGCACCACCGGATCGAATACACGATCTATCCGCAATACCTGCATCGCTATGCGCCGGGCGTCACGCGCAACGTCGAGCACTGGTTCGGCCTGTGCGTGCCGCATCGCGTCGACGTGACGCTGTCGCCGCGCGAGCATGTCGACCATGCGTGGCTGCCGTTCCGCGAGGCGGCCGCTCGCTGCTTCTCGCCGTCGAACGCCGAGGCGATCCTGCAATTGCCCGCGCGCGTGGCCCTCGCGCGTGCGCCGCACGGCTCGTCCGCATGAATGCGGAGACCCGCAAGCGCTTCGCGCAATTGCGGCAGATGTTTCTGCAGGAGCGCGGCTCCGCGTCGCGGCTCGCGTTTACGGCCGGCAACACGGTGCGGCTGTGCGAAACCGGCGGCGAATTCTTCCACGCGCTGATCGAGCGGATCGACGCCGCCCGCGAGCAGGTGATGCTCGAAACCTACATCTTCTGCGACGACGCGGCCGGCCGCCCGGTGTCGGACGCGCTGATCCGCGCGGCGCAGCGCGGCGTGCGCGTGCGGGTGATCACCGACGGTATCGGCACCGCACGCCTGCCGCTGTTCGACACGTGGGCCGAGTCCGGCGTCGAGCACTGCATCTACAACCGTTTCCTGTTCGGCCGCTTCGGCTTCTCGCGCACGCACCGCAAGCTCGCGGTGATCGATCATGCGGTCGCGTTCTGCGGCGGCATCAACATCGTCGACGACTACACGCAGGGCAGCGCGACGCTGCCGTTCCCGCGCTGGGATTTCGCGGTCGAGATGGCCGGGCCCGCGGTGTCCGACGTGCGTGCCGCGTTCGAGCTGCAGTGGCACCGGATCCAGTTCGGCCACAAGCCGTACGCGCAGTACGCGGCCGGGCTGCACGGCGGCGAAGCGTTCCCGGACATGTTCCGGCGCTGGATGCGCAGCCACCGGTGGATCAAGGCCGGCGCGCTGCGGGTCGTGACGGAGCCGAGCGTCGCGTTCGTCGCGCGCGACAACGTCGTGAACCGCCGCGCGATCGAGAAGGCCTATCTCGCGGCAATCGGCCAGGCGCGCCAGCGGATCCTGCTCGCGAATCCGTATTTCATGCCGGGCCGCAAGCTGCGTCGCGCGCTGACGGGCGCGGCGCGGCGGGGCGTCGACGTGCAGGTGCTGATCGGCCGCAAGGAATTCGCGGCGCTCGATACGGCCGTACCGTTCCTCTATCACACGCTGCTGCGCGCGGGCGTGCGCGTCGCCGAATACGACAAGACGATCCTGCACGGCAAGGTCGCCGTGATCGACGACAACTGGGCGACGGTCGGCTCGTCGAATCTGGACGCGCTGAGCCTGATGCTGAACAATGAAGCGAACGTCGTGCTGGTGCGCTACGATGCAGTGACGAACCAGTTGCGCGACGCGATCGCCACCGCGTTCGCCGAAGGCCGGGAGATCGATGCCGCGCACTACGCGGCGCGCCCGCGCGTCGAGCGGCTGCTGAACTGGCTCGCGTACACGACCTACCGTGTCGTGATGAAGGCGCTGACGGTCGGCGGTTACGACTGACGCCGACTAAGTATTCGCTTCAAAAAATCTGTCCGCACGTTCGTGCGGAAAAGCCGCTCCGGTCCCGCCGGAATCGCGCAAAATAGCGGCTCGGTTAGACACCGGTTTCTAATAATTTCCTTGTTTCGCGAGCGGCCGCACTCAATAATAGTACGGCCGTTCGATTTTATTCGAATCCCCGAACGGTTACAGAAATAGCTATGCGAAAAGGCGAACAGACGCGTGCCGCGATACTTGAAGCTGCTTTGGACCTCGCCAGCCGTGACGGGCTGGAGGGGCTGACGATCGGCCTGCTGGCCGAGCGCATGCAGATGAGCAAGAGCGGCGTGTTCGCGCACTTCGGATCGCGCGAAGACCTGCAGGTCGAGGTCGTCCGCGAGTACCACCATCGTTTCGAAAACGAGGTGTTCTTTCCGAGCCTGCGCGAGTCGCGCGGTCTGCCGCGTCTTCGGGCGATGCTGGCGCGCTGGATCGAGAAGCGCATCCAGGAGGTGACGACCGGGTGCATCTACATCAGCGGCGCAGTGGAGTACGACGACCGGCCGGACAGCCCCGTGCGCGAGCAGTTGATCGCGAGCGTGACCGCCTGGCGTGCCGCGTTGCTGCGCGCCATTTCGCAGGCGATGGAAGAAGGGCATCTGCGCACGGACACGGATCCGGAACTGATGCTCTTCGAGTTGTACAGCTTCACGCTCGGCCTGCATCACGACGCACGCTTCCTGCATTCGCCGGACGCCGTGCGCCTCACGTGGGCCGCGCTGGAAAAGACGATTGTTTCGTATCAGAGCGAGAGCCGTTAGCGGCGCGTGACCCGCCCGCCAGGAGCTCGAGCCGTTTTGCCCACCTTTGGAGAGAGTCATGGGACAGTACGCCGCGCCGCTGCGCGACATGCAATTCGTGTTGCACGAGCTTCTGAACGTCGAAGCCGAAGTCAAGCAAATGCCCAAGCATGCGGACCTCGACGCCGACACGATCAACCAGGTCCTCGAGGAAGCGGGCAAGTTCTGCTCCGAGGTACTGTTCCCGCTGAACCAGGTCGGCGACCGCGAAGGCTGCACGTATGAAGGCGACGGCGTCGTGAAGACCCCGACCGGCTTCAAGGAAGCGTATCAGCAATACGTCGAGGCCGGCTGGCCGGCGCTCGGCTGCGATCCGGACTACGGCGGCCAGGGCCTGCCCGCGTTCGTGAACAACGCACTCTACGAAATGCTGAACTCGGCGAACCAGGCCTGGACGATGTATCCGGGCCTGTCGCACGGCGCGTACGAATGCCTGCACGCGCACGGCGCGCCGGAACTGCAGCAGCAATATCTGCCGAAGCTCGTGTCGGGCGAATGGACGGGTACGATGTGCCTGACCGAGCCGCACTGCGGCACCGACCTCGGCATCCTGCGCACCAAGGCCGAACCGAACGGCGACGGCTCGTACTCGATCAGCGGCACGAAGATCTTCATCTCGAGCGGCGAGCACGACATGTCGAAGAACATCATCCACCTCGTGCTCGCGCGCCTGCCGGACGCGCCGCAAGGCACGAAGGGGATCTCGCTGTTCATCGTGCCGAAGTTCATTCCGGACGCTGCGGGCGAGCCGGGCGAGCGCAACGGCATCAAGTGCGGCTCGATCGAACACAAGATGGGCATCCACGGCAACTCGACGTGCGTGATGAACCTCGACGGCGCGAAGGGCTGGATGGTCGGCGAGCCGAACAAGGGCTTGAACGCGATGTTCGTGATGATGAACGCCGCGCGCCTCGGCGTCGGCATGCAGGGCCTCGGCCTCACGGAAGTCGCGTACCAGAACTCGCTGACGTACGCGAAGGAACGCCTGCAAATGCGTTCGCTGACGGGCCCGAAGGCACCGGACAAGCCGGCCGACCCGATCATCGTGCACCCGGACGTGCGCCGCATGCTGCTCACGCAGAAGGCTTACGCGGAAGGCGCGCGCGCGTTCACGTACTGGTCCGCGCTGCAGATCGACAAGGAGCTGTCGCACGCCGACGAAGCGGTGCGCAAGGAAGCGGCCGACCTCGTCGCGCTGCTCACGCCGATCATCAAGGCGTTCCTGACCGACAACGCGTTCGAGTCGACCAACCACGCGATGCAGATCTACGGCGGCCACGGCTTCATCTCCGAGTGGGGCATGGAGCAATACGTGCGCGACGCGCGGATCAACATGATCTACGAAGGCACGAACTCGATCCAGTCGCTCGACCTGCTGGGCCGCAAGGTGCTCGGCGACATGGGCGCGAAGCTGAAGAAGTTCGGCAAGCTCGTCACCGAATTCGCGGAAGCCGAAGGCGTGAAGCCGGAGATGGCCGAGTTCATCAACCCGCTCGCCGACATCGGTGAAAAGGTGCAGAAGCTGACGATGGAAATCGGCATGAAGGCGATGCAGAACCCCGACGAAGTCGGCGCGGCCGCCGTGCCGTACCTGCGCACCGTCGGCCACCTGGTGTTCTCGTACTTCTGGGCGCGCATGGCGCGTCTCGCACTCGACAAGGAAGCGTCGGGCGATCCGTTCTACAAGTCGAAGCTCGCCACCGCCCGCTTCTACTTCGCGCGTCTGCTGCCTGAAACGGCATCGACGATCCGCGCCGCGCGCGCCGGTTCGAAGACGCTGATGGAAGTCGACGAATCGCTGTTCTGACGCGATTCAGGGCGGTGCGCGCCGCGCGCCGCCCGGACGCAACGGTTCCTGGTACTCACTTCGCCGTGCAGCCCTCACATTTCGCGCTGCACGACACTATCCGGAGACATCCCGTGAGCAATTTCCTGATTCGCAAGGTCGCCGTGCTGGGCGCCGGCGTGATGGGCGCGCAAATCGCCGCGCATCTCATCAACGCGCGCGTGCCGGTGCTGCTGTTCGACCTGCCGGCCAAGGAAGGCCCGAAAAACGCGATCGCGCTGAAGGCGATCGAGAACCTGAAGAAGCTGTCGCCCGCGCCGTTCGGCGTGAAGGACGATGCGAAGTACCTCGAAGCGGCGAACTACGAGGACGACATCGCGAAGCTGGCCGAATGCGACGTCGTGATCGAGGCGATCGCCGAGCGGATGGACTGGAAGCACGACCTGTACAAGAAGGTCGCGCCGCACATCGCTTCGCACGCGATCTTCGCGACCAACACGTCGGGCCTGTCGATCACGAAGCTGTCCGAAGGTTTCTCGGACGAGCTGAAGTCGCGCTTCTGCGGCGTGCACTTCTTCAACCCGCCGCGCTACATGCACCTCGTCGAGCTGATCCCGACCGCGCATACGCGCCCGGAGATCCTCGACCAGCTCGAGACCTTCCTGACGAGCGTCGTCGGCAAGGGCGTCGTCCGCGCGAAGGACACGCCGAACTTCATCGCGAACCGCGTCGGCATCTTCTCGATCCTCGCGGTGATCACCGAGGCCGCGAAGTTCGGCCTGCGCTTCGACGAAGTCGACGACCTGACGGGCAGCCGCCTCGGCCGCGCGAAGTCGGCGACGTTCCGCACCGCGGACGTGGTCGGCCTCGACACGATGGCGCACGTGATCAAGACGATGCAGGACAACCTCGCCGACGATCCGTTCTTCCCGGTCTACCAGACGCCTGCCGTGCTCGCCGAGCTGGTGAAGCAGGGCGCGCTCGGCCAGAAGACGGGCGGCGGCTTCTACAAGAAGGAAGGCAAGGCGATCAAGGTGCTCGACGCGAAGACGGGCACCTACGTCGATTCGGGCGCGAAGGCGGACGAAACGGTCGGCCGCATCCTGAAGCGTCCGCCGGCGGAACGCCTGAAGCTGCTGCGCGAGACGGATCATCCGCACGCCCAGTTCCTGTGGTCGATCTTCCGCGACGTGTTCCATTACATCGGCGTGCATCTCGAGTCGATCGCCGACAACGCGCGCGACGTCGACCTCGCGATCCGCTGGGGCTTCGGCTGGAACGAAGGTCCGTTCGAAGGCTGGCAGGCCGCCGGCTGGAAGCAGGTCGCCGAGTGGGTGCAGGAAGACATCGCGGCCGGCAAGGCGCTCGCGAACGTGCCGCTGCCGTCGTGGGTGCTCGAAGGCCCGGTCGCCGAGAAGGGCGGCGTGCACACGGCCGAAGGCTCGTGGGCGCCGGCCGCGAAGCGCTTCGTGCCGCGCTCGGACCTCGCGGTCTACGGCAAGCAGGTGTTCCGTGCGCCGCTGCTCGGCGAAGCGGGTGCCGATCCGAAGACGTACGGCAAGACGCTGTTCGAGACCGACGCGGTGCGCGCATGGGTCGACGACCGCGCCGGTGAAGACGACGTCGTGATCGTGTCGTTCAAGTCGAAGATGAACACGATCGGACCGAGCGTGATCGACGGCCTCGTGCAGGCGATCGAACTCGCGGAGAAGGACTACAAGGGCGTGGTGATCTGGCAGCCGACGTCGCTGAAGCTCGGCACGCCGGGCGGCCCGTTCTCGGCCGGCGCGAATCTCGAGGAGGCGATGCCCGCGTTCATGATGGGCGGCGCGAAGGGCATCGAGCCGTTCGTGAAGAAGTTCCAGGAAGGCATGCTGCGCGTGAAGTACGCGAACGTGCCGGTCGTCGCGGCCGTGTCGGGCATCGCGCTCGGCGGCGGGTGCGAGCTGATGCTGCACAGCGCGAAGCGCGTCGTGCACGTCGAGAGCTACATCGGTCTCGTCGAAGTGGGCGTCGGCCTCGTGCCGGCGGGCGGCGGCCTGAAGGAAGCGGCGCTGCGCGCGGCAGACGCCGCGACGGCCGCGAACGCGACCACCGACATCCTGAAGTTCGTCACGAAGTCGTTCGAGAACGCGGCGATGGCGAAGGTGTCGGCGTCCGCGCACGACGCCCGTGCGATGGGCTACGTGAAGCCGTCCGACACGATCGTCTTCAACGTGTTCGAACTGCTCGACACCGCGAAGAAGGAAGCGCGTGCGCTGGCCGACACCGGCTACCGCGCACCGCTGCGTGCGAAGGACGTGCCGGTTGCAGGCCGTTCGGCGATCGCGACGATCAAGGCATCGCTCGTCAACATGCGTGACGGCCGCTTCATCAGCGACCACGACTACCTGATCGCGAGCCGCATCGCAGAAGCCGTGTGCGGCGGCGACGTCGAAGCCGGCAGCCTGGTCGACGAAGAATGGCTGCTTGCGCTGGAGCGTCGCGCATTCGTCGAGCTGCTCGGCACGCAGAAGACGCAGGAACGGATCATGGGCATGTTGCAGACCGGCAAGCCGGTGCGTAACTGAGCGAGCGGATAACTTTGTATGGGGCCCGGGCCGGCGCTGAAGCGCCCGCTCGGGTCGACAGGAGTCTGAAATGAGCAAACAACTGCAAGACGCATACATCGTCGCCGCCAGCCGCACGCCGATCGGCAAGGCCCCGCGCGGTGTCTTCAAGAACACGCGGCCGGACGAGCTGCTGGTCCACGCGATCAAGTCGGCGGTCGCGCAGGTGCCCGGCCTCGACACGAAGGTGATCGAGGACGCGATCATCGGCTGCGCGATTCCGGAAGCGGAGCAGGGCCTGAACGTCGCGCGCATGGGCGCGCTGCTCGCCGGCCTGCCGCAGACGGTCGGCGGCGTGACGGTCAACCGCTTCTGCGCGTCGGGCATCACCGCGCTGGCGATGGCGGCCGACCGCATCCGCGTCGGCGAATCGGACGCGATCTTCGCGGGCGGCTGCGAATCGATGAGCATGGTGCCGATGATGGGCAACAAGCCGTCGATGTCGCCGCACATCTTCGATCGCAATGAAGATTTCGGCATTGCATACGGGATGGGCCTGACCGCCGAGCGCGTCGCCGAGCAGTGGAAGGTGAGCCGCGAAGACCAGGACGCGTTCTCGGTCGAGTCGCACCGCAAGGCGCTCGCCGCGCAGCAGGCCGGCGAGTTCAACGACGAGATCGCCGCCTACACGATCAGCGAGCGTTTCCCGAATCTCGCGACGGGCGAAATCGACGTGAAGACGCGCGAGATCAAGCTCGACGAAGGTCCGCGCGCGGATACGTCGCTCGAAGGCCTCGCGAAGCTGCGCACGGTATTCGCGAACAAGGGCTCGGTCACGGCCGGCAACAGTTCGCAGACGTCGGACGGCGCGGGCGCGCTGCTCGTCGTGTCGGAGAAGGTGCTCAAGGAATTCAACCTGACGCCGCTCGCGCGCTTCGTGAGCTTCGCGGTGCGTGGCGTGCCGCCGGAAATCATGGGCATCGGTCCGAAGGAAGCGATTCCGGCCGCGCTGAAGGCCGCCGGCCTGAAGCAGGACGATCTCGACTGGATCGAGCTGAACGAAGCGTTCGCCGCGCAATCGCTGGCGGTGATGCGCGACCTCGGCCTCGATCCGTCGAAGGTCAACCCGATGGGCGGCGCGATCGCGCTGGGCCACCCGCTCGGCGCGACCGGCGCGATCCGCGCGGCGACCGTCGTGCACGGCCTGCGCCGCCGCAACCTGAAGTACGGGATGGTCACGATGTGCGTCGGCACCGGCATGGGTGCGGCGGGCATCATCGAACGCCTGTAAGCGGGACGCGACGACAAGCGATGACGGTGCGCGGGCCACGAGCTCGCGCACCGTTTTTTCATTCCGGTAGGTCAAAGGAGACGGTTGTGGCCGACATTCAAGTGGAACGCGCCGACGGCGTGATGACGATCACGATCGCGCGCCCGGCGAAGAAGAATGCGCTGACGGCGGCGATGTACCAGACGATGGCCGATGCGCTCGCCGATGCGCAGGAAGACAAGGCGGTTCGCGTGATCCTGCTGCGCGGCAGCGACGGCAATTTCAGCGCGGGGAACGATCTCGAGGATTTCCTGAAGTCGCCGCCGAAGGACGACACCGCGTCGGTCTTCCAGTTCCTGGCGCGGATCAGCAGCGCGAGCAAGCCGGTCGTGGCGGCGGTGCCGGGCATCGCGGTCGGCGTCGGCGTGACGATGCTGCTGCACTGCGATCTGGTCTACGCGGCCGATACCGCGACGTTCTCGCTGCCGTTCGTGCAGCTCGGGCTGTGCCCGGAGGCCGCATCCAGCGCGCTGCTGCCGCGTCTGGCCGGCCATCAGGTCGCGGCCGAGAAGCTGCTGCTGGGCGAGCCGTTCGACGCGCTGGAAGCGCACCGGATCGGCGTCGTCAACCGCGTGCTGCCGGCGGCCGAACTCGACGCGTTCGCGGCGAAGCAGGCGGCGAAGCTGGCGGCATTGCCGGCGGCATCGCTGCGTGTGACGAAGGCGCTGCTGAAGGAGACGGGCGGCGTGGCGACGCCCGCGCGGATGGCCGAGGAAGCGCGCCACTTCGCGACGATGCTGCGCGCGCCGGAAGCGCGCGAGGCGATGACGGCGTTCTTCGAGAAGCGCAAGCCGGATTTCCGTCAGTTCGACTGACGGAGCGGGCCGCGCCGGCGGCGGAGCGCCGGCGCGATCCGTTGATTGCGGTCAGGCCGTGCCGTAGTCGACGTGGCCGGTTTCGCGGCAGAAGCTGACGAGCCGCAGGCCAGCCGCCTTCGCGATCTCGATCGCGAGCGACGACGGCGCGGAGATGGTCGCGACCAGCGGGATGCCGACCCGCGCGGCCTTGCGTACGAGCTCGTAGCTCGCGCGGCTCGACAGGAACACGAAACCGTCGGTGGTATCGGCGCGCGACAGCACGAGCGAGCCGATCAGCTTGTCGAGCGCATTGTGGCGGCCGACATCCTCGAATGCCGCGCGGATCGCGCCTGTTGCGTCGCACCACGCGGCCGCGTGCAGGCCGCCGGTCAGTTTCGTGAGCGCCTGATGCGCCGGCAGCGCATGCGCGGCGCGCGCCAGTGCGTCGGGCGCGAGGCGCGCGAGAAAGCCGGTATCGGGCACGCGTTCGGGCGCAAGGTCGAGCAGGTCGATGCTCTCGATGCCGCAGACGCCGCAGCCCGTGCGCCCCGCGAGTGCGCGGCGCCGGTCCTTCAGCGCGGCGAACGCCTGCTGGACCACGTCCAGATGGACTTTCGCATGCGGCAGCGGCGCGTCGGCGTGCAGGATCACCTCGATGTCCTTGATGTCGCTGCCGCGCGCGACGATCCCTTCCGAGATCGCGAAGCCGACCGCGAACGCTTCGAGGTCGCATGGCGTACACATCATCACCGCGTGCGAGATGCCGTTGAAGACGAGTGCGACCGGCCATTCCTGGCCGACGAAGTCGTGCGCGGTGTCGACCGCGCCGCCGCGCGTACGGCTGACGGGCAGCTCGATCGCGCCGCGCGGTTCGTCGCGAAGTTCGTCTGATTGGGTCGGATTCACGAGCACTCCCGTTGATTCGAAGCACGGCCGGCGACGATCGTGCCGCCGCCCGCGCGCAGAGGTTCTAAAATACCCCAGGCAAGCCGGCCGCGCCGGCATCCGCCACGTCAGGTAACGACCATGGGACTCAGCGACGCTCCGTTGCTCTTCAACTTCGAACACGATTCGTCGGAAAACTTCACGTACATCCCGATGATCGTGCGTTTCAATCTCGACCGCTTCGGCCTGCGGATTTCGCTCGACCAGTGGCAACTGCTGCCGCTCGAGGACCGCAAGCTGCTCGCGCGCTTTCCTGCCGACGACGACACCGCGATCGAGCCCAATTTCGATCATGCGCTGTTCGAAATGCTGCGCACGCACGCCGATCTGGAGCCGTCATGGTTCCAGCCGGACGAGCAGCCGGCCTGGCGCGCGGTCGACACGGTGCCGGAGTCGCTCGTGCAGCAGAGCGCGCTGGCCGGGCTGCCGGCGCCCGCGCTCGCGCAGTGGCAGCGGCTCGCGCCGTTCCAGCGCTACGTGCTGGTCAAGCTGTCGCGCAAGCCGACGCTGAATCACGATTTCCTGCCCGCGATGCGGGAGTTCGGGCTGACGGCCACGCACTGACGGCCATCTGCCGCGCGGTGGCGCGGCGCGTGCCCGTCAGAGCGGCGGCAGTTGCCGCGGCTTGCGGTCCGGGCCGGTCGCGACGTACGTGAGCGTCGCTTCGGTGACCTTCACGACTTCGCCCATCAGGCGCATGCGCTGCGCGTATACCTCGACGTCGACCGTGATCGACGTGTTGCCGGTGCGCATGATCGTGGCGTAGAAGCTCAGCAGATCGCCGACGAATACCGGCTGCTTGAACACGAACGAATTGACCGCGACCGTCGCGACGCGGCCGTTCGCGCGCTGGCTCGCGGGGATCGAGCCGGCGATGTCGACCTGCGACATGATCCAGCCGCCGAACACGTCGCCGTGGACGTTCGCGTCGTGCGGTTGCGGGACGACGCGCAGCGCGGGCTGCTTCTGCGGAAGTTCGAGGGTCGAATCGGTCATGGCGGGGGCTTTCATCCTGTAATAAATGGACCGCCGCGCGCAGGCGGGCCGGCGAGGGCGCCGGCAGCGGCGCGAAGCGGCTTCTGCGACAATACAACGTTCACAAATTGTACGAGAAAGCGCGCGAGCCGGCCGTCGGAAAACGGATCCGGCATCGCCGCGCAATCCTTCCCCCATGCGCCGATTTCCCGCTTCCGGCGAGCCCGCGCCGGCTTCGACCGGGCCACGCAACGACTGGCAGACCGTCCGGTCGCTGCTGCCGTACCTGACCACCTACAAATGGCGCGTCGCGCTGGCGCTCGGCTGCCTGATCGGGGCGAAGGTCGCGAACCTCGGCGTGCCGGTCGTGATGAAGCGCATCGTCGACCACCTGTCCTACGTGCAGCAGCTCACCGCGCTCGGCCGTGCCGAACAGTCGGCCGGCATCGTGCTCGCGGGCGGCGTCGGGCTGCTGGTCGTCGCGTATGCGCTCGTGCGGCTGTCGACGTCGCTGTTCACCGAGCTGCGCGAAATCCTGTTCTCGAAGGTCACCGAGAGCGCGGTGCGCCAGCTCGCGCTGCAGGTGTTCCGGCATCTGCACGGGCTGTCGCTGCGGTTTCATCTCGAACGCCAGACGGGCGGCATGTCGCGCGACATCGAGCGCGGCACGCGCGGCATCCAGCAGCTGATTTCGTATTCGCTGTACAGCATCCTGCCGACGCTCGTCGAGGTCGGGCTCGTGCTCGGCTTCTTCGTCGTCAAGTACGAGGCCTACTACGCGTACGTGACGTTCGCGGCGCTCATCACGTACATCGTGTTCACCGTGAAGGTCACCAACTGGCGCACGCATTTCCGCCGCACGATGAACGAGCTCGATTCGCGCGCGAACTCGCGGGCGATCGATTCGCTGATCAACTACGAGACGGTCAAGTACTTCGGCAACGAGGAATGGGAAGCGCAGCGCTACGACGAGAACCTGAAGCGCTACCGGAAGGCCGCGATCCGCTCGCAGAACTCGCTGTCGGTGCTGAACTTCGGCCAGCAGGCGATCATCGGCACGGGGCTGGTGTTCATCCTGTGGCGCGCGACGCAGGGCGTGCTCGCGGGCAAGCTGACGCTCGGCGATCTCGTGCTGATCAACACGTTCATGCTGCAGCTGTACATTCCGCTGAATTTCCTCGGCGTCGTCTATCGCGAGCTGAAGCAGAGCCTGACCGACATGGACCGGATGTTCGGGCTGCTGTCCGCGCCGAAGGAAGTGGCCGACCGGCCCGATGCGCCGCCGCTCGCGGTGACCGGCGCGCAGGTGCGCTTCGAGCACGTGAACTTCGCGTACGAGCCGTCGCGGCCGATCCTGCACGACGTGACGTTTACGATCGAGGCCGGCACGACGACTGCGGTGGTCGGCCACAGCGGGTCGGGGAAATCGACGCTGTCGCGGCTGCTGTTCCGTTTCTACGATCTCGACCGGCAGGCGGGCGGCGCGATCCGGATCGACGGCCAGGACATCCGCGACGTCACGCAGGAATCGCTGCGCGCATCGATCGGGATCGTGCCGCAGGACACCGTGCTGTTCAACGACTCGATCTACTACAACATCGCGTACGGGCGACCGACCGCGACCCGCGACGAGGTGGTCGCGGCCGCGCGCGCCGCGCACATCCACGACTTCATCGAAAGTCTGCCGAAGGGCTATGACACGCCGGTCGGCGAGCGCGGGCTGAAGCTGTCGGGCGGCGAGAAGCAGCGCGTCGCGATCGCGCGCACGCTGCTGAAGGACCCGCCGGTGCTGCTGTTCGACGAAGCGACGTCGGCGCTCGATTCGCGCTCGGAACGCGCGATCCAGCACGAACTCGACCAGATCGCGCGGCATCGCACGACGCTCGTGATCGCGCACCGGCTGTCGACGGTCGTGCACGCGCAGCAGATCCTCGTGATGGACCACGGGCGGATCGTCGAGCGCGGCACGCACGACGAACTTGTGCGCGCCGACGGGTTGTATGCGCAAATGTGGGCGCTGCAGCAGCAGCGCGCGGCGGCTGGCGGGGAAGAGGCCGAGGCCGCGTGAGCGCGCAGGCGCCGCGCGACACGGCGGGCGGCGGGAATGGATGGTGGGCGTCCGTCCGGTAGCGGGCGGTGTAGCGGCGTCCCGGTCGGGTGACCGGGCGGATGCCCGCGGGCACGTGATCCGGGCTCGGCCGGGCATTCATTGGCCCGTCAGGCCATCGGCGCCGCGCCGGCTACCCGACGACCGGCGCCCGGCCACGAGACGATCAGCCCGCGGCGGCGCGCAGCCGCGCGTCGAGCTCGCCGAGCTGCGCGGGCGTGCCGACGTTCTCCCAGATGCCTTCGTACAGTTCGCCGCTCGCGTGGCCGGCTTCGATCGCCGCGCGATAGTACGGCGTCAGCGCGCGCCGCGTGCCGGGCGCGAGGTCGCGGAACATCCGCGTGTCGTACAGGCCGATGTTGCCGAACGTGAAGCGCGCGGCGCCGTCGAGCGCCAGACGGCCATCGTCGCCGAGCGCGAAGTCGCCGGCCGGGTGGAACGGCGGGTTCGGCACCATCACGAGGTGCATCGCCGGCGTGTCGAGCGCGGCCATCCGGGCCGCGCGCGGCGCGAGCGTCCGGTAGTCGAACGCGCAATACACATCGCCGCTGACCGCCGCGAACACGGCCGGCTGCCCGTCGCGCTCCAGCAGCGGCAGCGCCTGCGCGATGCCGCCGGCGGTTTCCAGTGCGTCGCCCTCGGCCGAATAGGCGATCCGCACGCCCCAGCGCGAACCGTCGCCGAGCGCGGCCTCGAGCTGCTCGCCGAGCCATGCGTGGTTGATCACGATGGTCTCGATGCCCGCCCGCGCGAGCGCCTCGATCTGCCACACGATCAGCGGCTTGCCGCCGGCTTCGAGCAGCGGCTTCGGGCGGGTGTCGGTCAGCGGGCGCATCCGTTCGCCGCGTCCGGCGGCGAAGATCATCGCCGTGGTCAGGGTAGTGCTCATGTTCGACTGGGTGTGGGGACGGTCAGAACGTATAGCCGACGTCGGCCGGCGCGTTGCCCTCGAGCTCGTCGAGCAGCTTCGCGAACGGCACGAGCGGGCGATAGCGCAGCGCGACCTTGCGCGCATAGGTCAGGAAGCGCGGCAGGTCGTTCAGGTAATGCGGCTTGCCGTCGCGATAGTTGATGCGCGCGAACAGGCCGAGGATCTTGATATGGCGCTGCAGCCCCATCCATTCGAGCTGGCGGTAGAACTCGCCGAAATCCGGATCGACCGGCAGGCCGGCCTTTTTCGCCTTTTCCCAGTAGTACGCGAAGCAGTCGAGCTCGAACTCCTCGTCCCAGCTGATGAACGCGTCGCGCAGCAGCGACACGACGTCGTACGTCAGCGGCCCGTACACGGCGTCCTGGAAGTCGAGCACGCCCGGATTCGGCTCGCAGACCATCAGGTTGCGCGGCATGAAGTCGCGCAGCATGAAGCCTTGCGGCTGCGCGTGCGCGCTCGCGACCAGCAGCGCGAAGGTGCGCTCGAGCGTGCCGCGCATCGCGTCGGTGACCGGCTTGCCGAGGTGGCGGCCGACGAACCATTCGGGCAGCAGCTCCATTTCGCGGCGCAGGAACGCTTCGTCGAACGGCGGCAGCACGTCGGGCTTCGACGTGAGCTGGAAGCGGATCAGCGCATCGAGCGCGGCGCGCATCAGCGGACGTGCGGCGGCCGGGTCGGCCGGGTCGAGCACCGAGATGTACGACGTGCGGCCGAGGTCGGTCACGAGCATGAAGCCTGCGTCGAAATCGTGAGCCAGCACGTCGGGCACGTGGTCGCCGGCCGCGGCGAGCAGCTGCGCGACCTGGACGAACTCGCGGCATTTCTCGGGCGGCGGCGCATCGACGGCGATCAGCGTGCCGCCGGCACTGGTGGCCGACGCGACCCGGAAATAGCGGCGGAAACTGGCGTCCGACGACGCGGGCGCGAGGGTCGACAGATCGAGGGCGTAGCGCCCGGCGAGCGGGTGCAGCCACGCGGTGAGCGCTTCGAGGCGGGCGTCGGGCTGGGATGCGGCGGATGGGGGCGTCATGAAACTCGGCGGAGGGGGGAACGTCTTGCCATATAATACCCCACGACTTTTTTGACGCGCCCCCGCGTCAGCTTCCGCCGTGCAGGCCCGCCGCCTGTCGCGCCGTCCGCCCGATCGCCTCCCCGGTTTGCGAAGAGCCGCAGTCGCGGCTCGACGGCGCGGCCCGCCGCGCGCGAAGGTGCCGTGCAGGCGCGGTTGACAAGGGGCGATTCGCCAAACGATAGATGCCGCCCAAACCGCTATTCCCGAATGTTTTCCCCGGTGACGGGGCGCCGCGCAAACGGCGGCTCGCGCTCGCGCTCCTGGCCGTGCCCGGCCTCGTGCCGGCCGTGTCGTACGCGCAGCTGTCGGGCGCGGCTGCGCAGCCGCAGCCGCTCGACTCGCCGTGGGATCTGCGTCTCGCACCCCAGCTCGAGGATCATCCGCTGAAGGACGGCGCGAAGCCGGCCGCCTTCGTGATCGCCGACCACACGAGCGGCACCGCCGAGCAGGATCTCGCCGCGAAGGGCTCCGCCGAGCTGCGGCGCGGCGACGCCGTCGTGAAGGCCGACGCGATCCACTACGATCAGGATACCGACATGGCCGATGCGTACGGCCAGGTCAAGGTGGTCAATGGCGGGATGTCGTTCGCGGGCCCCGAGGCGCACATGAAGATCGAGGCGAGCCAGGGCTTCATGACCGCGCCGAAGTATCACTTCAACGTGACGGGCGGGTCGGGTAGCGCGGAGCGCGTCGACATGGTCGACAACGAGCGCTCGGTGTTCGTCAACGGCACGTATACGGCGTGCCAGTGCTCGACGAACCCCGCGTGGTACATCAAGGGCAGCCGCTTCGACTTCGATACGGGCGCCGACGAAGGCACCGCGCGCAACGGCGTGCTGTTCTTCCAGGGCGTGCCGATCTTCGCGAGCCCGTGGATGACGTTCCCGCTGTCGGGCGAGCGGCGCAGCGGCCTGCTGCCGCCGACGTTCTCGATGAACTCGAACAACGGCTTCGAGCTGTCGCTGCCGTACTACTTCAACATCGCGCCGAACCGCGACCTGACGCTCACGCCGCGCATCATCTCGCGGCGCGGCGTGATGACCGAGGCGACGTTCCGCTACCTGTCGCCGTCGTATTCGGGCACGTTTACGGCCAATTACCTGCCGGATGACCGGCTCGCGCACCGCAACCGCTATGCGATCTACTGGCAGCACCAGCAGAATTTCGGCGGCGGTTTCGGCGGCTACGTCTACTTCAACAAGGTCTCGGACAACACGTATCCGGAAGACCTCGGGTCGACGAACCAGTTCGTCAACGGGACGCAGACGCTGTACCAGCAGGAAGCCGGCCTCACGTACAACAACGGCCCGTGGTCGGTGCTCGCGCGCTACCAGCACTGGCAGACGCTGCCGCCGTCGATCGCGCCGTACAGCCGCGAGCCGCAGTTGAACGTGAAGTACACGAAGTACAACGTCGGCGGTTTCGACTTCGGCGCGGAAGCCGACTATTCGCGGTTCCGCATCACGACCGCCGATGCGACCCAGGGCGACCGGATCGTCTTCAACCCGTACATCTCGTACGGCGTGTACGGCCCCGGCTACTTCGTCGTGCCGAAGGTCCAGTATCACTTCGCGTCGTACGACCTGGGCTACCTGTCGTCGACCACGCCGAACAACCCGAAGCGCTTCACCGAGTCGATCCCGACCGTGAGCGTCGATTCGGGCCTGATCTTCGACCGTTCGGTGCGCCTGTTCGGCCAGGACTTCATCCAGACCCTCGAGCCGCGCCTGTACTACGTGTACACGCCGTATCGCGACCAGTCGAACGCGCCGCTGTTCGACACCGCGGAATCGGACTTCGGCCTCGCGGAGATCTACCAGCCGAACACGTTCGTCGGTAACGACCGGATCGCCGATGCGAACCGGATCACGGCCGGCCTGACGTCGCGCTTCATCGATCCGCGCACCGGCGACGAGCGCGCGCGCTTCGTGATCGCGCAGCAGTACTACTTCGCCGATCAGCGCGTCACGCTGACGCCGGGGCAGAGCGCCGTGCTGGCGCGCCACTCGGACCTGATCGTCGGCGCCGCGCTGAAGCTCGGCTCGGGCTTCATGTCGGAAACGGCGTTCCAGTACAACCAGAACAACAACCAGCTCGTGAAGTCGAGCGTCGGTTTCGGCTACAGCCCGGGCGAGCGCCGCGTGATCAACGTCGGCTACCGCTATACGCGCGCGAACACCACGCTCGACAACCAGCCGATCAACCAGTTCCTGGTGTCCGCGCAATGGCCGCTTACGCGCCGCCTGTATGCGATCGGCCGTTTCAACTACGACCTCGCCGGAGATCGCGTGGTCGACGGTCTGGTCGGCTTACAATACGACGCGGACTGCTGGGCGCTCGGGGTCGGGGTCCAGCGATTTGCGAACGGCATCAATACGTCGGGACAGCAGAACTCGTCGACGCGATTCATGATGCAGCTGACGCTCAAGGGCCTGTCGACCGTCGACAACGGCCTCGTGTCCGCGTTCCGCGCCGGGGTGCCGGGCTACACGCCGCTGCCGCCGCCGCCGCCGCCGATGTCCCGCTTCAGCAACTACGAGTAACGCCGGCATGTCTGCACCGGTCAGCACGATTTCAATGGAGTTTCAGTGGCAATGAAGAAAACCCTTCGTTTCGCGGCAGTCGTGTCCAGCCTTGCCGCGTCCGCCGCGCTGCTCGCCGCCGCGCCGGCCGCGGCGCAGGCGCTCGGTTCGCAAGGTGCGCAGCTCGCCGACGAAGTCGTCGCGGTCGTCAACAACGACGTGATCACGGGCCGTGAACTCGACCAGCGTGTCGGCTTGATCGCGCGCCGGCTGCAGCAGCAGAACGCGCCGGTGCCGCCGGCCGACCAGCTGCGCGGGCAGGTGCTGAACCAGATGGTGCTCGAACGTATCCAGGTGCAGAAGGCCAAGGATGACGGGATCCGTGTCGACGACGCGACCGTGCAGGCCACGCTGCAGCGTCTCGCGCAGGCGAACGGGATGACGCTCGACCAGTACCGCGCGCGTCTCGAGGCGCAAGGCGTGCCCTGGAGCATTTTCACGAACGACGCGCGCACTGAGCTGACGCTGTCGAAGCTGCGCGAGCGCGAGGTCGACGGCAAGATCACGGTGTCGGACGCCGAGGTCGCGAACTACATCGCGAGCCAGCGCGGGCCGAACGCGTCGCAGCAGCAGGACCTGCGCTTCCAGCACATCTTCATCAAGGCGCCCACCAACGCGCCGCAGGCCGACATCGAAGCCGCGCAGAAGAAGGCGGAAGCGCTGCTGCAGCAGGCGAAGTCGGGCGCCGATTTCGAGCGGCTCGCGAAGAACAACTCCGAAGCGAACGACGCGAAGAAGGGCGGCGATCTCGGCTTCAAGTCGCCGAGCGCGCTGCCGGCCGACGTCGTCGAGGCCGCGTCGAAGCTGCGCCCGGGCCAGGTCAACCCGACGCTGATCCGCGTGCCGGACGGCTTCGAGATCGTGCGCCTCGTCGATCGCCGCCAGAGCCAGGGCGCGAGCGCCGCGGCGCCGAAGATCGTCCAGACGCACGTGCGCCACATCCTGCTGCGCGTCGGCGAAGGCAAGTCGGAAGGCCAGGCGCGTCAGCAACTCGTTGACATCCGCAACCAGGTCGAGGCCGGCGGCGATTTCGCGAAGTTCGCGCGCACCTACTCGCAGGACGGGTCGGCGTCGCAGGGCGGCGATCTCGGCTGGATCAGCCCGGGCGAGACCGTGCCGGAATTCGAGCGTGCGATGAACAACCTGCAGGACGGCCAGATCAGCCAGCCGATTCGTACCGAGTACGGCTACCACCTGATCCAGGTGCTGAACCGCCGCGAAGCGGAAGGGTCGGTGCAGCAGCAGATGGACATCGCCCGCCAGGCGATCGGCCAGCGCAAGGCCGAACAGGCCTACGCCGACTGGCTGCGCGAGCTGCGCGATTCTTCGTACGTGCAGTACAAGATCGGCGGCGTCGGCCCGGCGAACTGAGCGAGCATCGAATGACCACGCCCGCGCTGCAGATCGCGATCACGACCGGCGAACCCGCGGGAGTCGGCCCGGAGCTGACCGTGCAGGCGCTGCGTGACGCCGCGCAGCGTTGGCCCGACGCGCATTTCACCGTGCTCGGCGATGCGGCGTTGCTCGACGCGCGGGCCGCGGCGGTCGGCATCGACCCGGCCACGCTGGCCGGCGGCGCGCAGGTGTCGGTCGCGCATCGCGCGCTGGCCGTGCCCGCGCAGGCGGGCAAGCTCGACGCGGCGAACGGCCGCTACGTGCTCGGGCTGCTCGACGCGGCGATCGACGGCGCGCTGGCGGGCCGGTACGACGCGATCGTCACCGCGCCGCTGCAGAAAAGCACGATCAACGATGCGGGCGTGCCGTTCACCGGCCATACCGAATACCTGGCCGAGCGCACGCATACGCCGCGCGTCGTGATGATGCTGGCCGGCACCGGCCAGCGGCCGCTACGTGTCGCGCTCGCGACCACCCACTTGCCGCTGAAGGACGTATCGGCCGCGCTGACGATCGACGGGCTCGTCGAGACGCTCGCGATCATCGATCGCGACCTGCGGCGCGACTTCGGTCTCGCCACGCCGCGCATCCTCGTGACGGGCCTGAACCCGCACGCGGGCGAGAACGGTTATCTCGGCCGCGAGGAGATCGACGTGATCTCGCCGGCGCTGGCCCGTGCGCATGCGCAACACATCGATGCGCGCGGCCCGTATCCGGCCGACACGCTGTTCCAGCCGCGCCATCTGGCCGATGCCGATTGCGTGCTGGCGATGTTCCATGACCAGGGCCTGCCCGTGCTGAAGTACGCGACGTTCGGCGAGGGCATCAACGTGACGCTCGGGCTGCCGATCATCCGCACGTCGGTCGATCACGGCACCGCGCTCGATCTGGCCGGCACGGGCCGCGCCGATCCGGGCAGCATGATCGCCGCGCTCGATACGGCCGTCACGATGGCGCGCCATCGCCGCGCAGCCTGACGCTGCCGGTTTACCCCATTCGTCGTATTTTTCGTTTTACTCAGTCGATGTCGAACAGCAGACAGCACCAAGGCCATTTCGCGCGCAAGCGCTTCGGGCAGAACTTCCTCGTCGATCACGGCGTGATCGATTCGATCGTCGCGACGATCGGCCCCGCGCGCGGCCAGCGGATGGTCGAGATCGGGCCCGGGCTCGGCGCGCTGACCGAGCCGCTGATCGAGCGTCTCGCGACGCCCGAGTCGCCGCTGCACGCGGTCGAGCTCGACCGCGACCTGATCGGGCGCCTGCAGCAACGCTTCGGCGCGCTGCTGGAACTGCACGCGGGCGATGCGCTCGCATTCGACTTCCGCTCGCTCGCGGCGCCCGGCGACAAGCCGTCGCTGCGGATCGTCGGCAACTTGCCGTACAACATTTCCAGCCCGCTGCTGTTTCATCTGATGACGTTCGCCGATGCGGTCGTCGACCAGCATTTCATGCTGCAGAACGAAGTCGTCGAGCGGATGGTCGCGGAGCCGGGCACGAAGGCGTTTTCGCGGCTGTCGGTGATGCTGCAGTACCGCTACGTGATGGAAAAGATGCTCGACGTGCCGCCGGAGTCGTTCCAGCCGCCGCCGAAGGTCGATTCGGCGATCGTCCGGATGATTCCGTACGAGCCGCACGAACTGCCGGACGTCGATCCCGTGCTGCTCGGCGAAATCGTCACCGCCGCGTTCTCGCAGCGCCGCAAGATGCTGCGCAATACGCTCGGCGACTACCGCGAGACGATCGATTTCGACGCGCTCGGCTTCGATCTCGCGCGCCGTGCGGAGGACGTGAGCGTGGCGGAGTACGTCGGCGTCGCGCAGGCGCTTGCGGCGGTGCGCAAGGCCGGATGACGCGGGTCGCGCGCGCCCACCGGCTGTATCGAAGAGGCTGCCTGACCGGCGGCCTTTTTTATTGCCCGCGCATCTCGCGTCGGTCGTCACGCCCGCCGGCGCGGCGGCGCGTTGACGAGCGCGATGCCGGTCAGCACGAGCGCGGCCGCGGACATGAAGCGCCAGCCGACCGATTCGCCGAGCAGCAACACGCCGAACGCGACGCCGAACAGCGGCGACAGAAACGTGAACACGGACAGCCGGGACGCGCTGTAGCGTGTCAGCAGCCAGAACCACGACAGGTAGCTGACGAACGCGACGATCACCGACTGGTACGCGAGGCTCGCCAGCGCGACCGGCGTCACGTGCGCGAACGACATCTGGCCGGACAGCGCGGCGAGCGCGACCAGCACGACCGCCGATACCGCGAGCTGGTAGAACAGCGTCTTGCTCGCGCTGGCCCGCGCGAGCGCCGTCGAGCGCACGACGACCGTCGTCGCGGCCCACATCGCGCCGCCGAGGATCCCGAGCGCGTCGCCGGCGAGCCCGGCCAGCACGGATGCGCCGGCCGCGCGCGGCTTCAGGAAGCCGTCCGCGAACGCGAGCGCGATGCCGGCGAAGGCGAGACCGACGCCGGCCCATTGCGTGCGCTGCAGCCGCTCGCCCGGGGCGAACAGGTGCAGGCCGAGCGCGGTGAAGCACGGCGCCGTGTACAGGAAGATCGCCATGTGCGACGCGCTCGTCAGCGTCAGTCCGAAGAACACGCAGATGAATTCGCCGGCGAACAGCGCGCCGGCGGCGAGCCCCGCGCCGAACGTGCCGTCCGCCTGGAACAGCGGCGTGCCGCGCGTGCGGGCCCAGCCCCATAGCAGCACCGCCGCGATCACCGAGCGCAGCCCGGCCTGGAACATCGGTGCGATCGCGGCGTTCGTGCTCTTGATCGCGACCTGCTGGAAGCCCCAGATCGCGCACAGCAGCAGCATCAGGCCGACCGCGCGCGTATCGAGCGCGCGGCGCACGGGGGCGGCGGCAAGCGCGGTCATCGGCGCGCCTCGCGGGTCCGGTATGACGGCGGCGAGGTCAGGCGGGCGGCGCGTCCGGCGCGCTCGAATCGGCGGTTTCGCACGGCAGTGTGGGGTAGGGAAGAGTGGGTGGTCGCGGTCGGGCGGCGGGACGCATGCCCGCTTTTGGTGCGAAGTGGAAGGATGTTACCCGATCGGCGCGGTGGCCGGGCGGGCCGGAGTGTGACGTTTTCTGCCGTTGCGCTTGCGTCGGGTCAACCGATGTGCCGCCTCGGCCGTGCGCCGGGCGGGGCGCCCCCGGCGAAATTCACCCGTCTCCGGTAGAATTTCCGGTTCTGGAAAGTCCCCACAGGAGTACAACACATGCGTTTGCTGCATACGATGCTGCGAGTCGGCGATCTCGACCGCTCGATCAAGTTCTACACCGAATTGCTCGGCATGAAGCTGCTGCGTCGCGAGGATTATCCGGAAGGCAAGTTCACGCTCGCGTTCGTCGGCTACGAAGACGAGAGCACGGGCACCGTGATCGAACTCACCCATAACTGGGAGACGCCGTCCTACGATCTCGGCAACGGCTTCGGCCATCTGGCGGTAGCGGTCGACGATGCGTACGCGGCCTGCGAGAAGATCAAGGCGCAAGGCGGCAAGGTCACGCGCGAGGCAGGCCCGATGAAGCACGGCACGACCGTGATCGCGTTCGTCGAGGATCCGGACGGCTACAAGATCGAGTTCATCCAGAAGAAGTAAGCGCGGGATGAACCGGGCCGCGGCGTGCGATGTGCGCCGCGGCAGCGAAAAAGGGCGATGCGGGGTAATCCGCATCGCCCTTTTTCGTTGGAGCCGAAGCCGCGCGCGTCAAAGCGACGGCAGCAACTCGGGCGGATGATGCTTGAGCGTATGCCGCGCTTCGCGGAACTCGGGGAAGATCGATTCGACGGTCTGCCAGAAGGCCGGGCTGTGGTTCATCTCGCGCAGGTGCGACAGCTCGTGCGCGACGACGTAGTCGATGATCGACATCGGGAAATGGATCAGCCGCCAGTTCAGGCGGATCTTGCCGTCGCTCGAGCAACTGCCCCAGCGCGTCGCGGCCGACGACAGCGCATACATCGAATACGTGACGCCGAGCTTTTCCGCGTAGACGACGAGGCGTTCGCCGAAGATGCGTTTCGCTTCGCCCTGCAGCCAGCCCTGC
Organism: Burkholderia sp. IO2; assembly: GCF_029522185.1. Classification (NCBI taxonomy): domain Bacteria; kingdom Pseudomonadati; phylum Pseudomonadota; class Betaproteobacteria; order Burkholderiales; family Burkholderiaceae; genus Burkholderia; species Burkholderia sp. IO2. The sequence goes on from NZ_JAKWFH010000008.1 coordinate 72,623, forward strand.
ACGCGATCCTTGATCTGCTGCATGTCGGCCTGCACGGGCAGCGGCAGCGACAGCCGCAGCGCATCGGCATCGAACGCGACGGCGCCCGCGCCGAGCGCGATCGTCACCGTCTTGCCGAGATACGGCAGCTGCGCGCCGTCGCGCCAGTCGATCTGCGGCAGCGCGCGCTGCTCGGTGCGCGTCTTCCACTCCGCGAGCTTCGCGAAGATCCAGCGTTGTTTCTCCGCGATCGCCGCTTCGATGTCGGCGAGCGTGACCCAGCGCGGCGCGGTGATCGACAGCCCGCTGCCGTCGATCGTGAAGCCGATCGTACGGCGCGCCGAGCGCTTCAGCCGGTATTCGAGCACGCGGCTGTCGAGCGCGAACGTGCGCACGCGCGAGCGATCGGGCGCCGGGCCCGGATCGAGCGGTGCGGCGGGTGCGACTTCAGGCGGCGCCGGCGGGGCGGCGGGCGCCGACGGCGCCGCGGCCGGCCCGTCGAAGAGCGGCAGATCCATCTGGCGATGATCGAGGGCCACGACGGCAGGCCGTGGCCGCGGACGCTGTTTCATCAGTTCGCTTCTTTTTGTCGTACGCAACGGCTGCAATCCGGGGCTTCAGGCGCGCGCGGCATCGCGTGTGCCGGCGTTGCCCGCCTGACGATACGCATCGGGATCGATGCGGCGCATTTCCGCTTCGATCCATGCTTCGACCTGCGAGTTCAATGCATCGGGCGTCAGCCCTTCGCTCGCGATCGGCTTGCCGATCGACACCGTGACGACGCCCGGGAATTTCGTGAACGAGTTACGCGGCCACACCCGCCCTGCATTGTGCGCGATCGGCACGACCGGCGTGCCGGTTTCGATCGCGAAGCGCGCGCCACCCGTCTTGTACTTGCCCTGCTTGCCGACCGGCGTACGCGTGCCTTCGGGGAACATGATCATCCATGCGCCTTCCGACAGGCGCTTCTTGCCCTGGCGGATCACCGAATTGAACGCGTTCTTGCCTTCCTTGCGGTTGATGTTGACCATGTGCAGCAGCCCGAGCGCCCAGCCGAAGAACGGCACGTACAGCAGCTCGCGCTTGAACACGTAGCAGAGCGGCTTGGGCATCAGCGCCGGGAACGCGAGCGTCTCCCACGCGGACTGGTGCTTCGACAGCAGCACGGCCGGGCCGTCGGGCAGGTTTTCCATCCCTTCGATCCGGTAGCGGATGCCGTTCAGCCAGCGCACGACCCACAGCGTCGACTTGCACCAGCCGGCCGCCATCCAGTAGCGCGCGTCGGGGCGCATGAACGGAAACGCGATGAAGCACGCGGTGGCGTACGGCACCGTGTACAGGATGAAGTAGATCAGCAGCAGCAGGGAGCGGACGAAGCGCATCGGCGTGAGTCTGGCGTTGGGGAGGATGCGCGCGGCAGCCGCATCACTCGTGTTCGTGTGAAAGAAAATCGAGCGCAAACGCGCGCAGGTCGTCGTGGACCTTCGTGCCGGGCGGCAGATTGCCCGCGGCGAGCGTTTTCTTGCCCTTGCCGGTCAGCACGAGGTGCGGCTGGAAGCCGACCGCGACGCCGGCCTGCAGGTCGCGCAGCGAATCGCCGACGACCGGCGTGTGATCGGGATCGATCTCGAAGCGCTCGGCGATCATCTGCATCATGCCGGGTTTCGGCTTGCGGCAGTCGCAATGATCCTCGGCCGTATGCGGGCAGAAGAACACCGCGTCGATGCGCGCGCCGACCGCGGCCGCCGCGCGATGCATTTTCAGGTGCATCTCGTTGAGCGCGGCCATGTCGAACAGCCCGCGACCGATGCCGGACTGGTTGGTCGCGACGACCACGCGGTAGCCCGCGTGGTTGAGCCGGGCGATCGCCTCGAAGCTGCCGGGCAGCGCGATCCATTCGTCGGGCGTCTTGATGAACGCGTCCGAATCGACGTTGATCACGCCGTCCCGGTCGAGGACGACGAGCTTGCGGTTGGGGCTGGTCGGCATCGGGCGGCCCTTATGCGGCGAGCTTCGAGATGTCGGCGACGCAGTTCATCTGCTGGTGCAGCGCGGACAGCAGCGCGAGACGGTTCGCGCGCAGGGCCGGATCTTCCGCGTTGACCATCACGTCGTTGAAGAACGTGTCGACCGGCGCGCGCAGCGCGGCGAGCGCCGACAGCGCGCCCGTGTATGCACGCGCCTCGAGCTGCGACTGCACGTGCGGCGTGACGGCCGCGAGCTGTTCGTGCAGCGCCTTCTCGGCGGCCTCGACGAGCAGCGTCGGCTGCACCGCGCCGTTCGCGCCGCCTTCCGACTTCTTCAGGATGTTCGAGATCCGCTTGTTCGCGGCCGCGAGCGCTTCGGCTTCCGCGAGGCGCGTGAATTCGCGCACCGCGTCGAGACGCGCGACGAGATCGTCGAGGCGCGTCGGGTTCAGGCTCAGCACCGCGTCGATTTCGCCGGCCGAATAGCCGCGCTCGCGCAGCAGGCCGCGCAGGCGATCCATGAAGAACGCGAAGATCGCGTCGGTCGATTCGGCAACGCCCGGCACGCCGTTAAAGCGTGCATGGGCCGTGCGCAGCAGCGAGACGAGATCGAGCGGCAGCTGCTTTTCGAGCAGCAGGCGCAGCACGCCGAGCGCGTGGCGGCGCAGCGCGAACGGATCCTTCTCGCCGGTCGGCGCGAGGCCGATGCCCCAGATGCCGACGATCGTTTCGAGCTTGTCCGCGAGCGCGACGGCGGTCGACACCGGCGTGGTCGGCAGTGCGTCGCCGGAAAAGCGCGGCTGGTAGTGCTCGGCGCATGCGAGCGCGACGTCGTCGGCTTCGCCGTCGTGGCGCGCGTAGTACGTGCCCATCGTGCCCTGCAGTTCCGGGAACTCGCCGACCATGTCGGTCAGCAGGTCGGCCTTCGCGAGGCGCGCGGCGCGCTTCGCGTGCGCGGTGTCGGCGCCGATCGCCGGGGCGATTTCGCCGGCCAGCGCCTCGAGGCGCTCGACGCGGGCGAGCGCCGAACCGAGCTTGTTGTGATAGACGACGTTCGCGAGTTGCGGCACGCGGTCGGCGAGCGGCTTCTTCTTGTCCTGCTCGAAGAAGAACTTCGCATCGGCGAGGCGCGGGCGCACGACGCGCTCGTTGCCTTCGATGATCTCGCCCGGCGTCTTCGTCTCGATGTTCGACACGATCAGGAAGCGCGAGCGCAGCTTGCCGGCGACGTCGGTCAGCGCGAAATACTTCTGGTTCGTCTGCATCGTGAGGATCAGGCATTCCTGCGGCACCTGCAGGAATTCGTCCTCGAAGCGGCACGGGTAGACGACCGGCCATTCGACCAGCGACGTGACTTCGTCGAGCAGCGATTCGGGCATCACGACCGTGTCGCCGTTCGCATGTTCGTTCAGCTGCGTGCGGATCGTTTCGCGGCGATCGGCGAAGTGCGCGATCACGCGGCCCTTGTCGCGCAGCGTGTCGGCGTACGCGCGGGCGTGCTGGATCGCGACCAGGCCGTCGGACAGGAAGCGGTGGCCGAGCGTCGTGTCGCCGGCGTCGACGCCGAACGCGGTGACGGGCACGATGCGGTCGTCGTGCAGCACCGTCAGGCGATGCACCGGGCGCACGAACTTCACGTCCGAGCCGTCCGGGCGCTGGTACGTCATGAATTTCGGGATCGGCAGCTTCGCGAGCGCCTCGTCGAGCGCGGCCTGCAGGCCGTCGGCGAGCGTGGCGCCGGCCGCCGAGTAATTGATGAAGAACGCTTCGGCCTTGCCGTCCTGCGCGCGCTCGAGATCGGCGATCGACAGGTTCGGGTGGCCGAGCGCCGCGAGCTTCTTCGCGAGCGGGGCCGTCGGCTTGCCTTCGGCGTCGAGCGCGACCGACACGGGCAGGACCTTTTCGCGGACCTGCCGGTCAGGCGCGACGGCGCGCACGTTCTGCACGACGACCGCGAGGCGGCGCGGCGTGGCGTAGCGTTCGAACACGAGTTCGCCTTCGACGAGGTCGCGCGCCGCGAGGCGTTGCGCGAGACCTTCGGCGAATGCGTCGCCGAGGCGCGCGAGGGCCTTCGGCGGCAGCTCTTCGGTCAGCAGTTCGACGAGCAGGGGGGCGGGATGATTGTGCGTCATGGTTGGATTGAATCTCGTCTCGTCAGACCTGATCGATCTTGCGTTCGACCTTGAGCGGCGGCGCCCATGCCGGCTGGGCGGCGTCCTGGGCGTCGGTGGTGAGGCCCGGCACGCCCGGCGGGTTGCCGAGCATCGGGAAGCCGAGCTTCTCGCGCGAGTCGTAGTAAGCCTGCGCGACGAGACGCGACAGTGCGCGGATGCGGCCGATGTACGCGGCCCGCTCGGTCACCGAGATCGCGCCGCGCGCGTCGAGCAGGTTGAACGTGTGGCCGGCCTTCAGCACGAGTTCGTACGCGGGCAGCGCGAGCTGCGCGTCGATCATCTTCTTCGCTTCCGCTTCGTAGCTGTTGAAGAACGTGAACAGCAGGTCGACGTTCGCGTGCTCGAAGTTGTAGGTCGACTGCTCGACCTCGTTCTGGTGGTACACGTCGCCGTACGACAGGCGGCGCAGCTCGGGGCCGTTCGGGCCTTGCTCTTCCCACTCGGTCCACACGAGGTCGTACACGTTCTCGACCTTCTGCAGATACATCGCGAGGCGCTCGAGGCCGTACGTGATCTCGCCGAGCACCGGCTTGCATTCGAGCCCGCCGACTTCCTGGAAATACGTGAACTGCGTGACTTCCATCCCGTTCAGCCACACTTCCCAGCCGAGGCCCCACGCGCCGAGCGTCGGGTTCTCCCAGTCGTCCTCGACGAAGCGCACGTCGTTCTGCTTCAGGTCGAAGCCGAGCGCCTCGAGCGAGCCGAGGTACAGGTCGAGGATGTTTTCCGGCGCCGGCTTGAGCACGACCTGGTACTGGTAGTAGTGCTGCAGGCGGTTCGGGTTTTCGCCATAGCGGCCGTCCTTCGGGCGGCGCGACGGCTGCACGTACGCGGCGCGCCACGGCTCGGGGCCGACCGCGCGCAGGAACGTGTGGACGTGCGACGTGCCCGCGCCGACTTCCATGTCGATGGGCTGGAGCAGGGCGCAACCCTGCTTGTCCCAGTAGGACTGCAGCGTCAGGATGATTTGCTGAAACGTAAGCATGAAGAGCCTTCGTGGCGCTGGCGCTCCGTTGCGGACGGCGCTCCGGGCGGGCCCGGAGGGTCGGCTCGCGCGGCGGCGCGGCTTGTTAGTGTGCTGAAACGCGTAATTTTACCGGATCGGCGACCGGATGCGGCCGGAACGCCGATGCGGGCATCGCCGCACCGCTCCCGCGGCCTGCGCGCACGCGCGCGGCGCCCCTGCCGCGGCGCGGCGCGCGGGCGGTAAGATGCGCGTATTGCGGCGCGCCACGCGTGCCGCGTCACCGCTTGCCGATGCCGATTGCATGGACGAACCGACCGACATTCTGATTCCGCTGCTTCCGCCGTTCCTCGCGCTGCTCGGGCAGGCCGCCGACGCGCAGGCGCGCGGCGAGCGCCCCGCGCACGAGCTGTGGCTGGCCGCCGCCGCCCATCTGCATGCGGTCGATGCCGACGCGCTCGTGCGGCTCACGACGGCGCTCGTCGCGCGGCAGCGCACGGCCGACGCGCTCGCGCTCGCCGAATGCGCGGTGCGCGTGCAGCCGGGCGCGGCCACACACTTCAACCATGGCTATGCGCTGCAGATGGCCGGCCGTCACGCGGACGCGGTCGCGCCGTACCGCGCGGCGCTCGCGATCGATGCCGGCTGGCCGTCGCTGCGCAACAACCTCGCGATCGCGCTGCGCTTGTCGGGCGCCGATCGCGCGGAAGAGATCGCGTTGCTCGACGCGGCCGTGCAGCACGATCCGCGGGACGTGCAGGCATGGATCAACCTCGTCGTCGCGCGGATCGCGACGCACGACCTGGACGGTGCGCTCGCGTGCGCCGCGCGGCTCGTCGAGCTCGCGCCCGACAACGCGCTCGCGATGAACAACGTCGCGATGGCGATGAAGGAGGCGCAGCGCTGGGACGAGGCCGAGCGCCATGCGGCGCGCGCCTGCGAACTCGCGCCCGACGATGCGTCGTTCCGCTTCAATCTCGCGATCATCCAGCTGGTGCGTGGCAACCACGCGGCCGGTTGGCGTGGCCACGAGGCGCGCTGGGACGGCGCGGGCGAGTTGCGCGGCCGCCGGCCGGCGCTGCCGGGCCCGCGCTGGCAGGGCGAGCCGCTCGCCGGCAAGACGCTGCTGGTGTGGGGCGAGCAGGGGCTCGGCGACGTGCTGCAGTTCTGCCGCTTCGTCGTGCCGCTCGCCGAACGCGTGCATCGCGAAGGCGGCCGGCTCGCGTGGAATACGTTTCCGGCGCTCGGCACGCTGATGCAGCGCAGTCTCGGCGCGCACGCGGACGTGTTCGGCGCGGGCGGCGGCATCGACGCGCTGCCGGCATTCGATTACGAAGTGCCGCTGATCGGCCTGCCGCTGATGCTCGGGATGGAGGCGTCGACGCTCGCCGCGTCGGTGCCTTACCTGCGGGCCGAACCACGCGCACGTGATGCATGGCGCGCGCGGCTCGCGGGCGATGGCCGGCTGAAGGTCGGGCTCGTGTGGACGGGCAGCGCGGGCCATCAGCGCAATCCGTTCCGGCGCGTCGGGCTCGAGCGCTATGCCGACGCGTTTCGCGGCATCGACGGCGTCGCGTTCTATTCGCTGCAGCCGGGTGCGGATGCGGATGTCGCCGCCGCGCGCGCGGCGGGCTTTGCGATCGACGACTACACGGCCGAGTTGAAGAGCTTCGACGATACGGCCGCGTTCATCGGCGCGCTCGATCTCGTGATCACCGTGTGCACGTCGGTCGCGCACCTGGCCGGCGCGCTCGGTGCGCGCACCTGGGTGCTGCTCGACGTGAATCCGCACTGGCCGTGGCTGCTCGATCGCGCGGACAGCCCGTGGTATCCGACCGCGACGTTGTACCGGCAGCCGACGTTCGGCGCGTGGGCGCCGGTGATGGAGGAAGTGAGCCGCGATCTGCGCGGCCTTGCCGCGCAGCCGGCGCAACAGGATCGATCGAACTGATCGTCCCGGCCCGCCTGAGCGGCCGGCCGGTTCGTGGTCACGGGCCGCCGCGCGCGGCAGCGGCCCGCTGCATCATGCCGCTTCGTCGTCGCCGGGCTTGCGGCCGTTGCGTCGCCGCAGCCCGGGCCCGAACGTGAAGCCGAACGCGAGCAACACGAGCGACACCGCGAGCACGATATTGTTGCCGCTCGTCACGTACGGCGTGAAGCCGCTCGTGCCTTCGATCCGCACGTCGAGCGAGCCGATCGTGAACGGCTTCAACTGGCCGAGCACGCGGCCGTGCGCGTCGATCGCGGCCGTCATCCCGGTGTTGGTCGAGCGCAGCATCGGCCGGCCCGTTTCGAGCGAGCGCATCCGGGCGATCTGCAGGTGCTGGTCGAGCGCGATCGTGTCGCCGAACCACGCGAGGTTCGTGACGTTGACGAGCACGCCCGGCGGCTGCGGGTTGTCGCGGATCGTCGCGGCGATTTCCTCGCCGAACAAGTCCTCGTAGCAGATGTCGGCCATCACCGGCTGGTTGTGCACGAGGAACGGCTTCTGCACGGGCGCGCCGCGCGCGAAGTCGCCGAGCGGCATCTTCATCAGGTCGACGAACCACCGGAAGCCCCACGGAATGAACTCGCCGAAGGGCACGAGGTGGTGCTTGTCGTAGTGATAGATGTCGCGCGAGTTCGGCGTCACGCCGTACAGGCTGTTCGTGTAGTCGACGTAGTGGCCGTCCTCGGTCACCGACGCGCCGACCGCGCCGAACAGCACGGCCGAGCCGGTCGTGTCGCTGAACTTGCGGATCGCGACCGCGAACGGCTCGGGCAGCTCCTGGATCATCACCGCGATCGCGGTCTCGGGCGTGACGATCAGGTCGGCCGGCTTCTCGACGATCATCTGCTGATACATCTTGATCGCTGCGTCGATGCCTTCCTGCTCGAACTTGATGTCCTGCTTCACGTTGCCCTGCAGCAGCCGCACGGTGAGCGGCGCGTTCGCGGGCACGGTCCAGGTGACCTGCGACAGTCCGAGGCCGGCCGCGACGAGCGCGACGGCGATGCCGGCCGGCGCGGCGACGCGCACGCGGGCGTTGCCGCCGGATGCGCCGGCTCCGTTGTCACGCACCGGCGACGGACGCGCGGCGACGAGCGCCTGCACGACCAGTGCGGCGAACAGCGCGAGCACCCACGCGATCCCGTACACGCCGACCACCGGCGCAAAGCCGGCGAACGGGCCGTCGACCTGCGGGTAGCCGCTGCCGAGCCACGGAAAGCCGGTGAACACGGTGCCGCGCAGCCATTCGCCGAGCGCCCACGCGCTCGCGAACGCAAACGCGCCGTGCCAGGTCGGCGAGAACGGCCGCGGGTCGGGCGCGCGGCGATGCCACGCATGGCCGGCGCAGAACGACCACAGCCCGGCCGAGAATGCCGGGTATAGCGACAGGTACAGCGAGAACAGCACGAGCGCGCCGCCCGCGAGCGGCGCGGCCATCTCGCCGTACACGTGCATGCTGATGTAGAGCCACCAGACGCCGCTGATGAAGTTGCCGAAGCCGAACGCGCCGCCGGTGAGCGCGGCACCGCGCCAGCTCGACGTGCGCGTCAGCTGTGCGAAAAACCAGACGAATACGACGAGCTGCAGCCAGCCGCCGTGCGGCGTGGGCGCGAAGCTGAGCGTATTGGCGGCGCCGGCGAGCAGCGCGGCCGGATAATGCCAGCGCGGCAGCGCGCGGCCGGGGGCCGGCGCGAGAAGGCCGCCAGCCGGGCGGGACGGGATCGGATCGTCCATGTGAAGCGGAAGTGGGCGAGCGGTTGAAGGAGGCGCGGCTGGCGCGGAACGGTCAGTCTTCGTGCGAGGTTTCGGCGCGACGGCTGGCGAGCGGGTTGCGGCGCACCAGCAGCACATGAACCTGGCGCGCATCGCCGCGCTGGATTTCGAACGCGAGGTTGCCGAGCTGCAGCTTCTCGCCGCGGTGCGGCACGCGTCCGAAATGATGGGTGATCAGCCCGCCGATCGTGTCGACTTCGTCGTCGGGGAAATCGGTGCCGAACACCTCGTTGAACTGTTCGATCTCGGTGAGCGCACGCACGCGGTAGCGGCCGTCCGGCCCCGCGATGATGTTGCCGGCTTCCTCGTCGAAGTCGTATTCGTCCTCGATGTCGCCGACGATCTGTTCGAGCACGTCCTCGATCGTGATCAGGCCCGCGACGCCGCCGTATTCGTCGACGACGATCGCCAGGTGGTTGCGGTTCACGCGGAAGTCGTGCAGCAGCACGTTCAGGCGCTTCGATTCCGGAATGAACACGGCCGGGCGCAGCATCCCGCGCACGTCGAACTCTTCCTCGGCGTAGAAGCGCAGCAGGTCCTTCGCGAGCAGCACGCCGATCACGTTGTCGCGGTTCTCCTCGTACACGGGGTAGCGCGAGTGCGCCTTTTCGAGGACGAACGGGATGAAATCCTCGGGCTTGTCGGCGATGTTGATCGCGTCCATCTGCGCGCGCGGCACCATGATGTCGCGGGCGCACAGATCGGATACCTGGAACACGCCTTCGATCATCGACAGCGAATCGGCGTCGATCAGGTTGCGTTCGTGGGCGTCCTGGAGGATTTCCAGCAGCTCGCCGCGGGATTCGGGCTCGGGCGAGATGAAGTCGGTCAGGCGCTCGAGCAGCGAGCGCTTTTCTTGCGGTTTGTCGGTTGACTTACGACTGGGATACGAATCGTTCATGGTGGTGCGCCCGGGTCATGCCGGGGCGCGCGGTCACGGAGTAGGCAAGGATACACCAAGGGCACGACGCGACCGTGTCAACCCGGCCGCACGGCCAGGATGGGCGGCTCGCGCGGGCCCGCTCGCGGACGGCCGCGCCCGGCGCGACGTCGTCCTCGGGTCCATCCTAGCGCAGAAAGAGCCGGCGGGGCGCGGCGGCAAAAAAACGGCGGCGGCAAGGGCGGCGCGGCCCGACGCGGGACATCGGTCGTGAGCGCGGCATTCTGCCGCAGGCGGGCGCCGCCGGCGCGCGGTTCAGAACCGCATGCCGGCCGAGCAGCCGCCGGCGGCCGCGCCGTTGGTCGCGGCGCCGCCGCAGCCGAGGATTCCGCAGCCGGACAGCGCGACGCCCGCGGCGACGAGCAGCGCGGCGATCCTGCCGCGCGACCAGTTTGACGGTTTCATCGGGGATGTCCTCGTTCGGATGCGCGGGCGGCGTGGTGTCGCATCACCGGCATCGCGCCAGCAGCCCTTCCAGCGCGCGGTCGGGGATGCCGCTCGCGCGCAGCGCGTCGACCGTGCGGCTCACGTAGTCGAGCGTCGTGCCGTAGCGGCCGGCCGCGCAACTGAACACTTCCTTCACGACGGGATCGGTCAGCTTGCCCGTATAGGTCGGTGCATCACGGCGCATCACGAACGCGAGCGCGTTCACGCGTTCGCCGGTCTCGAGCGAGCACGGCAGCCACGCGGGCCGGTACGAGCCCATCGGCATCTCGCGCTTCCACAGCGTCTCGAGATGCGGCTGCGCGGTCGGGCCGGAGAGCCGGAACGCGATGCCCGAGCACGAGCCGCCGCGATCGAGCGCGAGCACGAGGCCCGGCCGTTCGGGGGTGCCGCGGTTCACGCGCGACCACAGGTAGAGCCCGCGGTGATAGCCGTGCACCTTGCCGCGTACGGCGGCGACGGTCGGCAGCCCGGGGTTCCAGATCAGCGAGCCATAGCCGAACAGCCACAGATCCTGCCGGCCGTCCCAGTCGCGCATCGTATGCGCGAGCGACGCCGCGAGCTCGTCTTCCGTCAGCAGACGGCCTTCGCCGATCGACGGCGGGTAGGCGGGCGGCAGCATCGCGGCGTTACGCATCGGGCGGACGGCTTACTGGTACGGGTTCGGGAAACCCAGTTTAGCGAGGATGTCGACTTCGAGCGCTTCCATTTCGGCCGCGTCCTCGTCGCTGGTCTCGTGGTCGTAGCCCTGCGCGTGCAGCGCGCCGTGCACCAGCAGGTGCGCGTAATGGGCCATGAGCGGCTTGCCCTGGTCGTGCGCTTCCTTCTCGACCACCGGGCAGCACAGCACCAGGTCGCCGATCACGGTGCCGTCGGGCGCCGCGTCGTACGCGAAGGTCAGCACGTTGGTCGGATAGTCCTTGTGGCGGTAGCCGGCGTTCAGCGTACGGCCTTCGTTCTCGCCGACGAAGCGCACGGTGAGCTGCGCGCTCGCGAACAGCGCCGGCTCGAGCCATTCGGCGATCAGCTTGCGCTTGGGGAGCGTCTTGCGCACGTCGCTCGTGATCTCGTCGCCGTACTGCACCGACAGGTCGAGTTCCAGCGCGCGCGGCTCGTCTTCCGGATCGTCCTCGCGCGGCGCGAACTCGGCGCCGACGTGCAGCGTCACGCTGTCGTAATGCTCGGGTTGCAGCGCGAGCTTCGCGCGCATCGCCGGATCGTTGTGCTGCGCGACGATCGCGACGGCCGCGTCGCCCGAGCTGCCCGACAGGTCGAACATCAGGCTGCGGCCGTCCGGGAAGTCGATCCGCAGCCCTTGCGCGTTGACGGTGCGGGCTTTGCCCTTCGCGTCGAACAGCGAAAGGCGGGGGGATTCGGACGCGGCGGACTGGGCGCGACCGGACTTGCGGGAACGGGAGGATTTCATGACGCGTGCGGCGATTGGGACGCGTTGAGGATACACCAAACGGCCGATCGCGCCCGAATTCGGCCGGGCTGCGCGCGGGTGAAAAAAAGCCCGGCGCGCCATGACGGCGGGCCGGGCCGGCAGGCCTGGGGCAGCGCACGGGCGCCGCCGCTCAGCCGTCCTGGTGCTGCGCGTGGAATTCGTCGTACGCCTCGACGATGCGCGCGACGAGCGGATGGCGCACCACGTCCGCGCTCGTGAAGCGGGTGAGCGCGATGCCGCGCACGCCGCCGAGCACCTGCTGCGCCTCGACGAGGCCGCTCTTGTGGCCGCGCGGCAGGTCGACCTGGCTCGTATCGCCGGTCACGACCGCCTTCGAGCCGAAGCCGATCCGCGTGAGGAACATCTTCATCTGCTCGGGCGTCGTGTTCTGCGCCTCGTCGAGGATGATGAACGCGTGGTTCAGCGTGCGGCCGCGCATGTACGCGAGCGGCGCGATCTCGATCATCTGGCGCTCGAACATCTTGGCCGTCTTGTCGAAGCCGAGCAGGTCGTACAGCGCGTCGTACAGCGGACGCAGGTACGGGTCGACCTTCTGCGCGAGATCGCCGGGCAGGAAGCCGAGCCGCTCGCCGGCCTCGACGGCCGGGCGCGTCAGCACGATCCGCTTGACCTGGTCGCGCTCGAGCGCGTCGACCGCGCACGCGACCGCGAGGTAGGTCTTGCCGGTGCCGGCCGGCCCGATGCCGAACGTCACGTCGTGCGACAGGATCTGCTTCAGGTATTCGCGCTGAGCGGGCGTGCGGCCGCGCAGGTCGGCGCGCCGCGTGTAGAGCTTCGGCGCCGGCTCTTCGTCCGGCTCGTCCGCGTCGAGCTGCACGACCGGTTCGTCGAACGGATGATCGGGGTCGCCGCGAAAGCGCACGTCGAGCGTGTCCTGGCGGCCGTTGCCGGCCGTGTGGCGCACCTCGACCAGCGCGAGCTGGATGTCGTCGACCGACAGCGGATCGCGCGCGCGGTTGTAGAAGTTTTCGAGCGCGGCGAGCGCGAGCTTGGCGCCGCGCCCGCGGATCGTGATCCGGTGGCCGCGCCGCGCGAGCGTGACGTCGAGCGCCTGTTCGATCTGCCGCAGGTTCTCGTCGAGCGGGCCGCAGAGGTTGGCGAGGCGCGCGTTGTCGTCGCGCGGGGCGGTGAATTCCAGTGCTTGGACGGTCTTCAAAGTAGCGTCGGGCTCCTGTCGGGCGTCAATCAGTGGGTGGCCGCGCTCGCGTCGTCGCTGACGATCACGAGCTCGCCGCGCAGCGAGTGCGGGTACGCATGGTTGATCTTCACGTCGATCATCTGGCCGATCAGGCGCGGGTGCGACGCGAGCGGCGCCGGGAAATTCACGACCCGGTTGTTCTCGGTGCGGCCCGCGAGTTCGTTCGGGTCCTTGCGCGACGGGCCCTCGACGAGGATCCGCTCGACCTTCCCGACCATCGACTGGCTGATGCGCGCGACGTTCTCCTCGATCGTCGCCTGCAGATGTTGCAGGCGTTTGAGCTTCACGTCGCGCGGCGTGTCGTCGGCGAGGTTCGCGGCCGGCGTGCCGGGGCGCGGGCTGTAGATGAACGAGAAGCTGGTGTCGTAGCCCATCTCGTGCACGAGCGCCATCATCTTGTCGAAATCGTCCTCGGTCTCGCCGGGGAAGCCGACGATCATGTCGGTCGACAGCGACAGGTCGGGGCGGATCGCGCGCAGCTTGCGGATCACCGACTTGTATTCGAGCACCGTGTAGCCGCGCTTCATCGCCATCAGGATGCGGTCGGAACCGTGCTGGACCGGCAGGTGCAGGTGGTTCACGAGCTTCGGCACCTTCGCGTAGGTGTCGATCAGGCGCTGCGTGAATTCCTTCGGATGCGACGTCGTGTAGCGGATCCGCTCGATGCCGGGGATGTCGGCGACGTATTCGATCAGCGTCGCGAAATCGGCGATCTCGGACGAGCCGGCCGCCAGCGCGCCGCGGTAGGCGTTCACGTTCTGGCCGAGCAGCGTGACTTCGCGCACGCCCTGGTCGGCGAGGCCGGCCACTTCGGTCAGCACGTCGTCGAGCGGGCGCGACACTTCATCGCCGCGCGTGTACGGCACCACGCAGTAGCTGCAGTACTTCGAGCAGCCTTCCATGATCGACACGAACGCGCTCGGCCCCTCGACGCGCGCGGGCGGCAGGTGGTCGAACTTCTCGATTTCGGGGAACGTGATGTCGACCTGCGCGCGGCCGCTCACGCGGCGCGCGTCGATCATCTGCGGCAGGCGGTGCAGGGTCTGCGGGCCGAACACGAGGTCGACGTACGGCGCGCGCGACACGATCGACGCGCCTTCCTGGCTCGCGACGCAGCCGCCGACGCCGATCAGCAGGCCGGGCTTCGCTTCCTTCAGCTCGCGCACGCGGCCGAGATCGGAGAACACCTTTTCCTGCGCCTTTTCACGCACCGAGCACGTGTTGAACAGGATGATGTCCGCGTCTTCCGGCGTGTCGGTCTTTTCGAGGCCTTCGGCCGCGTTGAGCACGTCCACCATCTTGTCCGAGTCGTACTCGTTCATCTGGCAGCCGAAGGTCTTTACGTAAACTTTCTTGGTCATGGGGATTCGCCGTTCGCAGTGGTTGACCTGGGGGCGTCGTCAAGGGTGAGTCGGGACGGCCGTGCGCGGCACGCGAATCGCGCGCACGGACAGGAAAGGCCGTCGGGAAAGCCTTCCATTATAGCTTTTCATGCCAAGACGGACGGGCGGCCGGTTGCGGACGCGCGACGCCGGTTTTTCGCGTTCCGACCCCGGAGTGGTGGTGGCCCGGCCGTCAGCGACACGCGTTCAGCAGGTCGTCGAGCGCGGCTTCCTCACGGGCGAAGCGCTCGGCGAGAAAGTCGAGCAGCACGCGCACGCGCGGCGCCATGTAGCGCTTGCTGTGATAGATCGCGTGCAGCGGCGCGTCCTGGTGGCGCCAGTCGGGCAGCAGCACGCGCAGCCGGCCCGCGCGGACGTCGTCGGCGATGTCCCACAGCGACTTCAGCGCGATGCCGTGGCCGCGCAGCGTCCATTCGCGCGTGAGGCCGCCGTCGTTGGTCTCGAACGCGGTCGACACCGGCACCGTGTGGATCTGCACTTCGTCGCCGCGCGTGAAATGCCAGGTGTTCATCGGACCGGACGCGATCGTGATCACGTTGCACGGAAAGCGGGCCAGATCGTGCGGATCGGCCGGCACGCCATGGCGCTCGACGAACGACGGCGCCGCGCACAGCACGCGCCGGTTGGTCGCGAGCCGGCGGGCGATCAGCGCGCCGTCGGGCGGCGCGGCGAAGCGGATCGCGAGGTCGATCTCGTCCTGCCACAGGTTCGACGACGAATCGGACGCCGTCAGCGAGAACGTGACGCCCGGATGCAGCGTCGTGAATTCGTGGAGCCAGTCGAGCAACTGATGGCGGCCGAAATCGGACGTCGACGACAGCCGCACCTTGCCGCTCACGACATTGCGGCCTTCCTGCAGCATCGCGTCCGCGTCGTCGAGCGCCTGCAGCGCCTGGCGGCAGCAGTTCAGGTACAGCTTGCCTTCGTCGGTGAGCCGCAATTGCCGCGTCGAGCGTTCGAACAGCCGCGTCGCGATCTTCGCCTCGAGCTTCGCGAGCCGCGCGCTCGCGGCGGCCGGCGTGAGGTTCAGCTTGCGCCCGGCGGCGGACAGGCTGCCCAGCTCCGCCGCCTCGACGAACAGCCGGATGTCGCCCAGTCGGTCCATGCGATTTTCCAGAAATATTTGAAAATGGTTCAAATGCCACGCCAATTATCAAATATAGGCGTCTTCGGGACAATGCGCGCACACCCCGCTTTTTTGTGCGGTGCGGCACCGATCGGGCGCCGCGGCCGCCGCCTTCCGGAGAACGTCATGCCCATTCCGTTACTGGCGCTCGCGATCAGCGCCTTCGCCATCGGCACCACCGAATTCATCATCATGGGCTTGCTGCCCGAAGTCGCGCACGACCTGGCCGTGTCGCTGCCGTCGGCCGGCCTGCTCGTCACCGGCTACGCGCTCGGCGTCGCGGTCGGCGCGCCGCTGCTCGCGGTGCTGACGAGCCGCATGCCGCGCAAGGCCGCGCTGCAGTTGCTGATGGCGATCTTCATCGTCGGCAACGTGCTGTGCGCGACCGCGTCCGGCTACGCGATGCTGATGGTCGCGCGCGTCGTCACGTCGTTCGCGCACGGTTCGTTCTTCGGCATCGGTGCGGTGGTCGCCGCGTCGCTCGTGCCGGCCGACAA
Organism: Burkholderia sp. IO2; assembly: GCF_029522185.1. NCBI lineage: Bacteria > Pseudomonadati > Pseudomonadota > Betaproteobacteria > Burkholderiales > Burkholderiaceae > Burkholderia > Burkholderia sp. IO2. The sequence continues at coordinate 88,546 of NZ_JAKWFH010000008.1, forward strand.
GCGCGCGAGCGCGATCGCGCTGATGTTTACCGGACTCACGCTGTCGAACGTGCTCGGCGTGCCGTTCGGCACGTTCGTCGGCCAGTTGCTCGGCTGGCGCGCGTCGTTCTGGATCGTCGCCGCGCTCGGCGTGCTGGCGCTCGGCGGCGTGGCCGCGCTGGTGCCGAACCGCCACGACAGCGGGCCGGTCGGCCTCGGCCACGAAGTGCGCGTGCTGAAGGAGCCGCAGGTGTGGCTCGCGCTGCTGATGACCGTGCTCGGCTTCGGCGGCGTGTTCGTGGTGTTCACGTACATCGCGCCGATTCTCGAGACCGTGTCGGGCTACTCGCCGCGCGCGGTCGCGCTGATCCTCGTGCTGTTCGGCGCGGGGCTGACGATCGGCAATACGATCGGCGGCAAGCTCGCCGACCGCGCGCTGATGCCGTCGCTGATCGCGATCCTCGTCGCGCTGATGGCCGTGATGGCCGTGTTCGCGAAGACGAGCCACCTGCCGGTCGCGGCGGCCGTCACCGTATTCGTCTGGGGGATCGCCGCGTTCGCGACGGTGCCGCCGCTGCAGGCGCGCGTGGTCGAGAAGGCCGCGAGCGCGCCGCATCTCGCGTCGACGCTGAACATCGGCGCGTTCAACGTCGGCAATGCGGGCGGTGCGTGGCTCGGCGGCCTCGCGCTGGAACACGGCTTCGCGCTCGATGCGCTGCCGTGGGTCGCGGTCGCGGTGACGTTCGCGGCGCTGATCGTCACGTGGCTCGCGATGCGGCTCGACGCGCGCGGCCCGGCCCGCGGCGCCGCGCCGGCGGCGCAGTGAGCGTCGGCCCCGGCGCGCCGACGGCGACGCCATAGCGGCAGGAAAAGGTTCGCGAGAAACGCATTCCTCCGCGATGCTGATAACGGTGTGAAGATAACTTCGTTTGCCCGTGCCAGGCCGGGTGATAGCGTCTCGATACGCGCCAATGACCGGCGCAACCCGATTCCGATTCCGGCTTATCCCCTACGCAGGGCCGCGCGGCGGCCCGGAGGCAATGCTATGTCTTCATCCCTGGCGCTCGTGCGCGACGTGTCTTCCTTCGAGTCCGGCCATGCCGCCGACCTGCGCGCGTCCGCGTCGCTCGACGTGCTCGAGCAGGTCGTCGGCGTGAACCTCGCGCGCTTGCGCGCCGAGCGGCAACTGTCGCTCGATGCGCTCGCGCGGCTGTCCGGCGTGTCGCGCGCGATGCTCGCGCAGATCGAATCGGCGCGCAGCGTGCCGTCGATCAAGGTGCTCTGCAAGATCGCCGCGGCGCTGAAGGTATCGGTCGCCGCGTTCCTGCGGCGCCACGCGGTGAACGGTTTCGAGCACCTGGCGGCCGAGCGCGCATCGCGCGTCGTCAGCTCGAACGGCCGTTTCTCGGCGCGTGCGCTGTATCCGGAAGGCGAGCCGGCCGCGGCCGAATTCCACGAGCTGCGCATCGCGCCGCTGCATACGGAGCCCGGCGCGCGTCGCGCCCCCGGCACGACGGTCAACCTCGTCGTCAGCGAAGGCACGCTCGAAGTCAGCGTGCACGATCGCCGCCAGTTGCTCGCGACCGGCGACGCGATCGTGTTCGATGCCGACCAGCCGTACAGCCTGCGCAACCCGGGCGACAGCGAAGCGCGGGCGTTTCGCGTGACGGTGAGCCCCGAGGTGCCGCCGCGCTGGCTTGTGCCCGACGCGGCGCACACGGCGGCCGCCAACTGATCGCGCGGGTGCGCGCGGCGCGACTGCGCTCCCGGATTCTCGCGGGATCGCGGGCGGGTGCGTCGGCCGTTCGGACGATGCCGTTAGACAGGGTCGTCAGTAAGGTTTTACCGGTAGTGGGCTGCGCGTCGCGCGCGGCTGTTGTATGCTTGGCCCGCCGGTGACGGGGCGTTCCCGTCCGGCAATCAGTGCGTCTTCAGGGCGGGGCGAAATTCCCCACCGGCGGTAGGCTGGCGTAAGCCGGCGAGCCCGCGAGCGCCCGCGCATCCGCGCGGGGTCAGCAGATCTGGTCGAATGCCAGAGCCGACGGTCACAGTCCGGATGAGAGAAGATGTGCAGATAGTCATGTCCGTCAGGGCCGCTTCGCGCTGCGTGCGAAGCGGGTTGTCGTTCTGTCTGTTTGCAATGCCCTGAAACGTTTTTCGCCCAAATCGTATTTGCGAGGAGCGTTTCACATGTCCTTGATGTCCGTTTCGTCGGCGCCTGCCGACGCCTTTGCCGATCTCCCGTTGCTGGATTCCGAACCGGTGCCGCCCCGCATCGCCGCTGCGCTCGACGCGATGCGCGCAGGCCGCGCGGTCGTGCTGCAGGACGACCACGACCGCGAGAACGAAGCCGACCTGATCGTCGCCGCCGAGCGCATCACGCCCGAGACGATGGCGCTGTTGATCCGCGAGTGCAGCGGCATCGTCTGCCTGTGCCTGACCGACGACACGGTGCGCGCGCTCGAGCTGCCGCCGATGGTGCAGACCAACGAAAGCCGCAACGGCACCGCGTTCACCGTCTCGATCGAGGCGCGCGAAGGCGTGCATACCGGGGTGTCGGCCGCCGATCGCGTGACGACGATCCGCGCGGCGATCGCCGACGGCGCGAAGCCGCACGACATCGTGCGCCCCGGCCACGTGTTTCCGTTGCGTGCGCAACCGGGCGGCGTGCTGGCGCGCCGCGGTCATACCGAAGGCACGGTCGACCTGTCGATCCTCGCGGGCCTGAAGCCGGCCGGCGTACTGTGCGAGCTGATGAATCCGGACGGCACGATGACGCGCGGCGACGATGTCGAGCGCTTCGCGCAGCGGCACGGGCTGCCGATGCTGACGATCGCGGAACTCGTCGAGTTCCGCGAGGCGCTGGCCGCGGCGCGCGAACGCTGCTGCGAGCCGGCCTGAGCGAAGGAAGGCGGGCGCGTACGCGCGCCCGCGGCATGGCCGGATCGACCCGGTCCGGCCCGAATGACGATCAGGACTGCACGTCGCCGAATTCGCCGCGCATGCCGGCTTCGACGAGCGCCGGCAGTTCGTCCATCCGGCGCATGATCCGCGTGATGCCCATCGCGCGCAGCGCGTCCGCGTAGTTGTCGGGGATGTGGCTCGCGCCGACGAACGCGATCGTCTTCATCCCGGCCGCCCGCGCGGCATTCAGCCCCGAGATGCTGTCCTCGACGACGACGCAGCGCGCCGGCTCGACGCCGAGCGTGTGCGCCGCATGCAGGTAGACGTCGGGGTAGGGCTTCGGCCGCGCGACCTGTTCGGAACTGAACACGCGCTCACCGAAGATCTCGGTGAGCGACGCGCGCTTCAGCGAATTGCGCACGCGCACGAGCCGGCTGTTCGACACGACGGCGGCCGGCAGCGTGACCTTCAGCAATGCGTCGCGCACGCCGCTGATCGGTGCGAGCGATTGCGCGAGCGCGATTTCGATGTTGTGCTCGATGGTTTCGATGAAGTTGGCGGGCATCTCGATGCCGAAGCGGGATTCGATGCCGGTGAGGAAGCGCGACGTCTGCTGGCCGAATGCCGACTTCGCGGCGGCTTCGAAATCGAGGTTGGGGAACGTGGCGGACAGCGTGTCGAGCAGCACGCGGTCGGCGATGACTTCGCTGTCGACGAGCACGCCGTCGCAGTCGCAGATGAGGTGATCGAGCATGGTGATGAAAACGCGGGATATCGGCGACGCCGATCGATTCGCCATCATACGTGCTTTCATGCGCCTGCCGCGCGACGTGGCGGCAAATTTGCCCGATGCGGCCGTGCTACTGCGGCAACGCGTGCCCGAGTGCCGCCGGTCGTGCGGCTGCGGCGACCCGGTTGCGCGGGCCGCCGCCGTTCACGGCGTCACAGCGCGATCACGCGCCCCGTTTTCCACGACGTCATCGCGGCTTCGGCCAGCTCGAGCGCGGCGAGCCCGTCGTCGATCGTCGTCCGGACCGGCGTGCCGTCGCGCAGCGCGTCGACGAAGTGCGCGATCTCGGCCGCGTACGCGTGCCGGTAGCGTTCGAGGAAGAACGGCTCCGGCACGTCCGTCGCGATGCCGCCCGCGAGCCAGGCGCTCACCTCGGTCGGCCGCACGTTGCCGGCCTGCAGCATCCCTTGGCTGCCGAGCAGCTCGAAGCGCTGGTCGTAACCGTAGGCCGCGCGCCGCGACGTGTTGATCTGGCACAGCAACCCGCGCCGCGTGCGGATCGTCACGGCGGTCGAATCGATGTCGCCCGCGTCGTGCACGGCCGGATCGGTCAGGCAACTGCCCGTCGCGTGCAGCGTCTGCGCTTCGTCGCCGAGGATCCAGCGGAACACGTCGAAGTCGTGGATCAGCATGTCCTTGAAAATGCCGCCCGAGCTGCGAATGTAGTCGGCGGGCGGCGCGCCCGGATCGCGGCTCGTGACGACCAGCATTTCCGGCGCGCCGATCTCGCCGCGCTCGACGCGCGCCTTCAGCGCCGCGAAGGTCGGGTCGAAGCGGCGCTGAAAGCCGATCATGCAGGTCACGCCGGCGCGCCGCACGACGTCCGCGCATGCACGCGAGCGTTCGACGGTGAGGTCGACCGGTTTCTCGCAGAACACCGCCTTGCCCGCGTTCGCGGCGGCGACGATGAGATCCGCGTGCGTGTCGGTGCTCGACGCGATCACGACAGCCTGCACCGACGCGTCGCCGAGCGCGCGCTCGATGTCGGCGACCTGCGCGCCGTGCGTGCGGGCGAGCGCTTCCGCCGACGGCGCGTGCCGGTCGATCACGTATGTCAGTTTCGCGCCCGGCTGGCGCGCGAGATTCGCCGCGTGGATCTTGCCGATGCGGCCCGCGCCGAACAAAGCGAATTCGATCATTCCGTTCTCCGGTGGATTGCGTTGTTTTGCCGATGTGCTCAGCGATCCGCCAGTGCGCCGCGCACGTAGTTGATGCTCGCCCGCAGCCGGTCTTCGATGTCGTTGGCTTCGGCGATCTCGCTCGCGAACGGCTCGAACGACAGCGCGCCGCGGTAGCCGCGCGCGAGCAGTTCGCGCAGTTGCGGGATGTTGCCGAGCCGGTCGGCGCCGCCGACCAGCACGCGGTGGCCGTCGCGCATCCGCTCGATCGGCAGGTCGGCTTCCTCGACGCCCGAGATGTGCACGAGGCCCGTCAGGTTCGGGAAGAAGATGTCCTCGCCGGCGAGATGATGGTGGAACGTGTCGTGCACGAGCCGGAACACCGGCTCGCCCGCCGCCGCGTAGATGCCCTTTACCGCGTCCGACTTGCGGCGCAGCGCGCATTCCTCGAAACCGAGCGGCTCGATGAAGCCGAGCAGGCCGCGGGCCGCGAGGATCGGCTTCAGCGCCTGCAGCGCCGTCACGAGATCCGCGTGGCGGGCGTCCGCGCTGCGCGTGTCGGCGCGGCTGTTGGTCGGGCACAGCACCAGCGCACGCGCGCCGCATTGCGCCGCGTAGTCGGCCAGCGCGGTCGCCTCGTCCGCGCGCTCGGCGTTCCACTGCTCGAAGCGCTGCAGCGCGTTGATCGTCAGGATCGTCACGCCGCCGGCCTCGGCGGTTGCGCGCACGGCGGCGGCCGGCGTGCCGTCGGCGAGCTCGACGCCGTCGAGATCGTTGCGGATCTCGATCGTGTCGACACCGAGGCGCCGGCACAGCGCGACGTAGCGGTCGAACGGCAAGCGCGGCGCGCTCATCCGGTTCAGCGAAAAGTGGCAGGCTTGCGTCATCGTTCTGTCCTTGGAGCTTGAGTGGGGCGTGGGGGCGAATCAGGTGCCGGCATGCGCGGCGAATGCTTGCCACGTGTCGCGCAGCCATTGCGCGCACGCGACGTTGTTGTCGAAGATCGAATAGCGTGCGCCGCCGCCGTAGTCGGGAAACGGGATGAACTCGCAGCTGATCTGCTCGAGTCGTGCCGGCTGCGCGGGAGCGGGAGCGTGAACCTCGGCCTGCGCTTGCGCGTGCAGCAACTGGCGCAGCGCGGCTTTCCACGGATCGAGCGACGCCGCACGCCATTCGCCGTGATAGGCGCCCGGCGCGGGTTCGACGAACGGGTACTGGATACCGCGCCCGGGCCGGCCGTCCGCGCGGCGCATCCAGCGGTTGGCGGGATTGTTCGGCGTCACGCTGCGCGCATGCGCATGCCGGACCCAGCCGCGCGCGATCCAGTCGGTGTAGATCGCGGCGGGCGACGCCGGGTCGAGCATCGCGCAGCCGCCGTCGGCCGATTCGCGCAGCCCCGACGCGTCGAGCTCGGCGCGGTTGCCGATCTTGAACAGCAGGTGCGAATGATCGAGCGTGATCCGGAACGGCGCGCCGGCCTCCTCGACCAGCCGCGCGACGCGCGCCACGCGGGCGACATCCTCGCTCCACATGTCGACGTGCACTTCGAGGCTCGGCAGGCAGCCGACCGGCTCGCCCGATGCGTAGGCGCGCAGGTAGAAATCGGCGACTTCGCGGTCCGACAGCGGATGGCCGTCCGCGTGATGCGCGAACAGCTGGCAGTTGAGCACCGTGCTGCCGAAGCGCGCGCCCGCCGCGACGATCTCGGCGACATGCGCTTCGTCGCGGCCGGCGCACCAGATGCCGCCGATCACGCGAATCGGCAGCGCGTGGCGGTCGACCAGCGCGAAATACGGCGACAGGTCCTCGCCGCGTACCGGGTTCTTTTCGATGTAATCGAACACGCCGGCGCCGGCGATCATCCGAAAGCGTTCGGCGGGCGTTGGCGCCGGCAGCCCGTCGTGTTCGAGCACGCCGTCGAGGTTCACGCCGATGAGGATCGGTTCAGCCATCGTCTCCTGTCCGTTGTCGGTTATCGATGGCTGACCAATGTACGGAGGCGCGGCGCGACCCGCATGACAAACGTTGGCGAAAAATCGCCAACGCGACGGTCGATTTTTTCGCCGCGAGCACGCGGCCCGCCGCGCGGCGCGATTCACGGCTGCAGGTACGCGCTCGTCCTCACGTTCGCCGGACAGAACACGCGGAATTCGACCGGATCGTCCGGCGGCGGTTGTTCGACGATGCCGCATGCATGCAGCACGTGCTGCAGCGCGGAAATCGCCTGTCCGTCCGGATCCTGGTCGATCGCGAGATCCATCGCGCCGGCTTCGATGAAGGCGCGATGCTGGTCGATCATCTCGTGGCCGATCCACACGACGCGCCCGATCGCGCCGGCCTTGCGCAGCGCCGCTTCGATGCCGGCCGAACCCGCGCCGCTGTTGTAGATCGCGACCACGTCGTCGTGCGCCTGCAGCGCCTTCGACACCGCGCGGTAGCAGCGGTCGTCCTGGTCGAGCGTCTCGACCGGCGCGTCGTCGCAGCGCACGGCGGCGAACGCGTCGGCGAGCTGGTCGCGGCAGCCGGCCATCCGGTCGACGTGCGCGCGGTAGCCCATGCGCCCGCCGAGCAGCAGCACGCGGCCGGGGCGCGCCGCGAGGCGGCCGATGTAGTAGCCGGCCGTGCGCCCGGCGCGATAGTTGTCGATGCCGGCGAAGTGCGTGCGGTCGATGCCGCCGATGTCGGTGACCATCGTGACGACGGTCTCGCCCCGCGCGATCGCGCCGGCCAGCGCGTCGCGCACGCGGGCCGTGTCGTGCGCGGTGACGATCAGCGCCGCGCGCCGGTACGCGGGCCGTTCGATCAGCGTCGCGGCGCGCACGTCGTCCGCGGCGGGCAGGATCGTCCGGTGCACGACCACGCGCCGGTCGAGCATCTGCAGCGAGCGCTGCAGCGCCTGCTGCAAGCGTCGGAAGAATGGCGCGTCGGTGTCCGGCAGCAGCACGTCGACGTGGATCAGCCCGTGCCGCGTGTCGGGCAGCTGCCGCGGCACGCCGAGCTGCCGCGCGGCCGCCACCACGCGTTCGCGCGCCTGCGCGGAGACGCTGCCGCGCTCGTTCAGCACGCGGTCGACGGTGGTCGTGCTGACGCCGGCGAGCGCCGCGATCTCGTCGAAGCGCGCGGTGCGCTTGCGCCAGCGCGGCCCGGATTCACCTGCCATGGTCGTCTCCATCGTGAGGGTCGCCATCGATCGCGTGGCGTTGTCGGGAACGCTAAAGCGGTGGCGAAATTTCGTCAACGTTTCGATTGAGGCGGGGCGGCCGCTCGCCTAATTTCGTTCCTATGGCGAAGCGCTTGCCGCGCTTCCCCCGCACAAGAACCCCAGGAGACAGACGTGGCCCAACCCGACGACCCGGCACGCGAACCCACGGCGGCGCGCCGTCAGGCATACCGAATGATTGGCGGCGCCGGCGAGCGCGCGCACGCGGCCGGGCTCGTCAACGCCGCGTGGTACCGCTGCGCGGTGCCGCGGCCGCTGATGAAGCAGTTGATGCAGCGCGGCGATGCGCGTGCGATTCGCGACACGCTGATCTGGTACGCGGCGATTGCAATCAGCGGCGTGCTCGCGTGGCTGGCGTGGCGCGCGCATTCGACGTGGGCGATCCCCGCATTCTTCGTGTACGGCACGCTGTACTGCAGCCCGGCCGATTCGCGCTGGCACGAATGCGGGCACGGCACCGCGTTCCGCACGCGCTGGATGAACGACGTGCTGTACCAGGTCGCGTCGTTCCAGGTGTTCCGCCGCGCGACTGCCTGGCGCTGGAGCCATGCGCGCCATCACACCGATACGCTGATCGTCGGGCGCGATCCGGAAATCGCCGCGCCGAAGCCGACCGACTGGCTCACGCTCGCGCTGAACGTCGTCGCGCTGAAGCACGTGGCCGGCGAACTGCGCAAGATGATCGCAGTGTCGTTCACCGGCCGGCTCGACGACGAGGAACGCACCTACGTACCTGCATCGGAATGGCCGAAGGTCGTGCGCGAGTCGCGCATCCATCTCGCGATCTACGCACTCGTGACGGGCGCGGCGCTCTACTGGCACACGATCCTGCCGCTGCTCTACATCGGGCTGCCGAGCCTCTACGGCGCGTGGCTGTACCTGTATTTCGGCCTCACGCAGCACGCGGGCATGCCGGAGAACGTGCTCGATCACCGGCGCAATTGCCGGACCGTGATGATGAATCCGGTGTTCCGCTTCCTGTACTGGAACATGAACTATCACGTCGAGCACCACATGTTCCCGATGGTGCCGTTCCATGCGTTGCCGAAGCTGCATGAAGCCGTGAAGGCCGACATGCCGCCGCCGTACCGCAGCACGCTGGCCGCGTACGCGGAGATCGTGCCGGCGCTGGTCCGGCAGACGCGCGACCCGTCCGCTTGCGTCGTGCGGCCGGTGCCCGATGCCGCGCGCGCCTAGCCGTTATCCAATATCCCGACGAAGGAGACACACACCATGACGCAATGGATCGACACCGGCGCGCTCGACGATATCGACGATGAAGACGTCGCACGCTTCGACCACGGCGGCCGCACGTACGCGATCTACCGGATCGACGGCCACGTGTATGCGAGCGATGGCCTGTGCACGCACGAGCAGGTGCATCTCGCGGACGGGCTCGTGATGGATCACGTGATCGAATGCCCGAAGCACAACGGCCGCTTCGACGTGCGCGACGGCCGGCCGCTGTCGGCGCCCGCGTGCGAGAAGCTGCGCACGTACCGCGCGAAGATCGAAGACGGCCGCATCCTGATCGAGGTATGACGCAATGAACAGCGACCGGGTGATGGCGATCGTCGGTGCGGGCCATGCGGGCGGCCGCGCGGCGCAGGAGCTGCGCGCGTGCGGCTGGCGCGGGCGCATCGTGCTGATCGGCGCGGAGCCGCATCCGCCGTACGAGCGGCCGCCGTTGTCGAAGGGCGTGCTGACGGGCGAGCGCAGCGCGGCGCAATGCCGGTTGCGCGATGCGCAAGCCTGGGCGGCCGATCGCATCGAACGGATCGTCGCGACCGTCGAGCGCATCGAACCGCACGCACGCGAAGTGCGGGTGTCCGGCGGGCACGTGTTCGGCTACGACGCGCTGCTGCTGGCCACGGGCGGCCGTGCGCGTCGCCTGGCCATCCCGGGCGCGGCGCTCGACGGGGTATTCGCATTGCGCACGCTCGACGATGCGGCGGTGCTCGGCGCGCGGCTCGTGCCCGACGCGCGGATCGTGCTGATCGGCGGCGGCTTCATCGGTCTCGAAGTCGCGGCGTCGGCGCGGCAGCGCGGCTGCCGCGTGACCGTGCTCGATGCGGCGCCGCGGCTGCTCGGCCGCGCCGTGCCGGCAGCCATCGCGACGCGCGTGCATGCGCTGCACGACGAGCAGGGCGTGGCGATTCGTCTGAACCGGACGCCGGTGGCGATCGAGCGGACCGCGGGCGGGGCGCTGGCCGTCGTGCTCGACGATGGCGACACGCTGATCGCCGACACGGTCGTGGCCGGCATCGGCATCGAACCGGCCGACGAGCTGGCGCGCGACGCGGGCCTCGCGGTCGAGCGCGGGATCGTCGTGAATGCGCAGCTCGAGACGTCGGCGCGCGGCATCTACGCGGCCGGCGACGTCGCGGTGTTTCCGAGCGCGCTATCGGGCCAGCCGGTTCGGCAGGAGACGTGGCACGGCGCGGAGACGCAGGCGCACGTCGCCGCCCGCAACATGCTAGGTGCGGGCGAGCCGTATCGCGATACGCCGTGGTTCTGGTCCGATCAATACGATGCGCAGTTGCAGGTGGCCGGGGAGCCGGCGCTCGGCACGCAATCGGTCGCGCGCGTGCTCGGCGACGATGCGGAAATCCATTTCCATTTCGACGCGCGCGCGCGGCTCGTCGCGGCGAGCGGCTTCGGCCGTGCAGCGGGATTCGTGAAGGACATGCGCGTGGCGAGAATGCTGGTCGAGCGCGGGACCGACGTGACGCCGGCGGCGGTCGCGGACGTCGACGTGAAGCTGAAATCGCTGGTGACGGCCGTGAATGACCGGTAGAACGACGCAGGGGCGTGAAGCGCGCGGCAGTGCAGGCCGCGCGCTTCGTTCAAACCGCGATCAGATCGTGGTGTGCAGGTGCAGATACAGGCCGGCCGCCGCGGCGCCGCCCAGCAGCGGGCCGACGACCGGCACCCATGCATAGCGCCAGTCGCTGTCGCGCTTGCCGGGAATCGGCAGCAGCGCATGCATGATGCGCGGCGACAGGTCGCGCGCGGGGCTCATCGCATAGCCGGTCGGGCCGCCGAGCGAGATGCCGATGCCGAGCACCAGCAGGCCGACGGGCAGCGCGTCGAGTGCGCCGAGGCCGACCTGCGGCGACGCGAGATACAGCACGCCGAGGATCAGCACGAACGTGCAGATCGCTTCGGTCAGCACGTTGTGCGTTACGCTGCGGATCGCCGGCGCCGTGCAGAACACCGCGAGCTTCAGGTCCGCATCGGCTTCCTTCGCGAAGTGCTGGCGATACGCGAGCCACACGAGCAACGCGCCGGCCATCCCGCCGAGCATCTGCGCGAGGACGTAGCCGCCGACTTTCGACCACGCGAACTTGCCCGCGAGCGCGAGGCTGATCGTGACGATCGGGTTCAGGTGCGCGCCGCTGAACGACGCGGTCACGTAGACCGCGACGAATACCGCCATCGCCCAGCCCATCACGATCACGATCAGGTCCGCGCCTTTGCCCTTGGTCTTTGCAAGCAGCACGTTTGCGACCGCGCCGTTGCCGAGCAGCACGAGGATCGCCGTGCCGATGAATTCTGCAATGTAAGGTGACATGATTGTCTCTCGTATGTCACGGCGGACTCGCGCGTCGCGCGGTCCGCCGGTGTTGTTGTATGTCGTCCGGACTGATTCGGATTACTGGGCGTCGTCGGCCCATGCCTTCGCGGCGCGCACCGCCCGCTGCCAGCCGGCCATGCGCTGCTCGACCTGCTCCTTCGGCATCGACGGTGCGAAGCGGCGATCGAGCTGCCACTGGTCGCGCACTTCGTCGAGGTTCTTCCAGTAGCCGATCGCGAGGCCCGCGAGGTAGGCCGCGCCGAGCGCGGTCGTCTCGGTAATCTGCGGGCGCACGGCATCGACGCCGAGCAGGTCGGCCTGGAACTGCATCAGCAGGTCGTTCGCGCTCGCGCCGCCGTCCACCCGCAGCTCGCCGATGCTGATGCCCGAATCGGCTTCCATCGCGGCCAGCACGTCGAGCGACTGGTACGCGATCGCATCGAGCGCCGCGCGCGCCAGATGCGCGGCGCTCGTGCCGCGCGTGACGCCGAACACCGAGCCGCGCGCCCGCGCGTTCCAGTGCGGCGCGCCGAGGCCGGCGAAGGCCGGCACGAGATACACGCCGTCGGTATGCGGCACGCTGGCGGCGAGCGCCTCGATTTCCGCGGCCGTCTTGATGAGGCCGACGCCGTCGCGCAGCCACTGCACGACCGCGCCCGCGATGAAGATGCTGCCTTCGAGCGCGTACTGTACGTCGTCGCCGATCTGCCAGGCGATCGTCGTGACGAGGTTGTTCTTCGATTCGATCGGCTTGTCGCCGGTGTTCATCATCAGGAAGCAGCCGGTGCCGTAGGTGTTCTTCACCATGCCCGACGTCGTGCACATCTGGCCGAACAGCGCCGCATGCTGGTCGCCGGCGATGCCCGCGAGCGGAATCTTCGATGCGAACACGGTGGTCTTCGTGTGGCCGTAGATTTCCGATGACGCCTTCACTTCGGGCAGCATGCTGCGCGGGATGTCGAGCAGTTCGAGCAGCTCGCTGTCCCACTCGCGCGTATGGATGTTGAACAGCATCGTGCGCGACGCGTTGGTCACGTCGGTCACGTGCAGCTCATGCTTCGTGAAGTTCCACACGAGCCAGCTGTCGACGGTGCCGAACGCGAGCTTGCCCTGGCGCGCCTTGTCGCGCGCGCCCGGCACGTTGTCGAGGATCCAGCGGATCTTCGTCGCGGAGAAGTACGAGTCGATCGGCAGGCCGGTCTTCGCGCGCACCTTCGCTTCGAGGCCCTGCTTCTTCAGCGAGTCGCAGAAGTCGGCCGTGCGGCGATCCTGCCAGACGATCGCGTTGTAGACGGGCTGGCCCGTCTCGCGATCCCAGACGATCGTGGTTTCGCGCTGGTTCGTGATGCCGATCGCGGCGATCGACGTGCCGTTCAGGCCCGTGCGCGTGACGGCTTCCGCGGCGACGCCGGCTTGCGTCGACCAGATTTCCTGCGGGTCGTGCTCGACCCAGCCGGGTTGCGGGTAGATCTGTTCGAATTCCTTCTGGGCGATCGATACGATATTGCCCTGGCGATCGAACAGCATCGCGCGGGAACTCGTGGTGCCCTGGTCAAGCGCGAGGATGTACTGGTCCTGCATGTCTCTCATCTCCATCCGTGGATTGGCTTAGTTGTGATGCGCGCCGCATGTGAGCGGCGCGTCGGTGAGTCAACGTCGGTCAGGCAACTGCAACTGCATTCGGATCAGGCGTGCGGCGCATGCGCGGCGGCGAACCATGCGTCGACCGCGGCGGTCACGGCGTCGAGCGTGCCGGGCGCGACGTGCAGCCCGAGCTTCGAGCGGCGCCACAGCACGTCCTGCGCGCAGGTCGCCCATTCGGCGTCGCGCAGGTAGCGGAGTTCGGCATCGTGGATGCCCGGCGCGATTTCGGCGCCGAGATCGGCGAGCGACTTCGCGTCCGCCACCACGCGCTCCGCACGCGTGCCGTACGCCCGTGCATAGCGGCGCGCGAGCGCGGCGGGCAGCCACGGGTGGCGTTTCGCGAACGCGCTGGCGAACCCGTCGAACTTCGCGTCCGCGATGTCGCCGCCCGGCAGCGCGACGCCGGCCGTCCAGGTCTTCGCGTCGCGGCCGAGCGCGCGGCACAGCATGTCGCCGGCTTCTTCCGCGAGCTTGCGGAACGTCGTGATCTTGCCGCCGAACACCGACAGCAGCGGCGCGCCCGCGCCGTCGTCGAGTTCAAGGCGATAGTCGCGCGTGACGGCCGATGCGTTCGCCGCGTTCTCGTCTTCCAGCAGCGGGCGCACGCCCGAATAGGTCCAGTGCACGTCTGCCGGCGAGATCTTGCGCTTGAAATAGCGGTTGATCGAATCGCACAGGTACTGCGTCTCGTCGCGATCGATCGCGACCTTCGCCGGATCGCTCGTGTATTCGACGTCGGTCGTGCCGATCAGCGTGAAGTCGTGCTCGTACGGAATAGCGAAGATGATCCGCTTGTCCGGGTTCTGGAAGATGTACGCGTGATCGTGATCGAACAGGCGGCGCGTGATGATGTGGCTGCCCTTCACGAGCCGCACGCTGTGATGCGCGCCGCGGCCGAGCGCGCCGTGCAGCACGTCGCCGACCCACGGGCCGGCCGCGTTTGCGATCGCGCGCGCCTGCACGACGCGGATCGAACCGTCGGCCTGCTGCAGCCGCGCTTCCCATTCGTCGCCGCGGCGTTCGGCGGACACGAGCTTCGTGCGCGTCAGGATCTCGGCGCCGCGCTCCTTCGCGTCCATCGCGTTCAGCACGACGAGGCGGGCGTCGTCGACCCAGCCGTCGGAATACACGAAGCCGCGCTTGATGGAGTCGATCAGCGGCGCGCCGGCCGCATGGCGGCGCATGTCGATGCCGCGCGAGCCGGGCAGCAGCTCGCGTTTCGCGAGGTGATCGTAGAGGAACAGGCCGATGCGGATCAGCCAGGCCGGGCGCAGGTTCGGCATGTGCGGCATCACGAAGCGCAGCGGCCACATGATGTGCGGCGCCGCGCGCAGCAGCGTTTCGCGCTCCTGCAGCGCCTTGCGCACCAGTCCGAACTCGTTGTACTCGAGGTAACGCAGGCCGCCGTGAATCAGCTTCGTGCTGGACGACGACGTATGCGACGCGAGGTCGTCCTGCTCGCAGAGCATGACCGACAGGCCGCGGCCGGCCGCATCGCGCGCGATCCCCGCGCCGTTGATGCCGCCGCCGACGACGAGCAGATCGTAGCGATTCGGTTGGGTCACCTGCTGTCCTTATCGTCTGTTGAAATGGGGCGAACATGAAATGTTCGAATTCGAAATTTAACGAACGGAATCGAAAAAGTAAAGTTCGAAAAAGCGGGGCCAGTAGCGCGCGACACGATCCCGGACGATACTGGCGGAATCGACCGTTTCGCGAGGTGAATCATGCGTATTGGGATGTGGGTCGGCGTGTGCGCCGTCCTTCTGGCGGGGTGCGGCGCGGGTATGCCGCCGCTCGCCGGCAACTGGCGGGCGCCGTCGTTCGTCGACCTGCAGACGTCGTGCGGCGGCGCGGCGCGCGACTGGGGCGCGGACGCGCAGCCGGTCTACTCGACGCTGTACGACGCGTACGTGGCGAAACGGTATCGCGGGCTGACCGAAGCGAACTATTGTGCGTTCGTAAACGAACTTTCGACCCACTATGTGGCGCCTGACGCGGCGGCACGCGCCGGCTGGATCGCGTATTTCAACGGGGCGCGTGCGCAGGCCATCAGCTGGCGGGCGGCGGTCGATCCGACGCTGCGCGGCGGTTGAGGCCGACGGCGACGAACGGGCAGGCGGGAGGCAGGAACGACCGCGCGGCCGATTCCGGCCGCGCGAGCAGGTTCAGGTCAGGGAACGGCGGAGCTTACGAATAGCGGTATTTGATGGATCGCAGCGCGGCGTCGCCGGTCTCGGTCACGCAGTATTTGCGCCCCGAGCCGAGCCCTTCCAGGCGGACGAGCTGTTGTTCGAGCAGGATGTCCAGTTCATCCCGATCCATGTCGCGCTGATCAGGCGCGTCCTTCACAAGCAATAGCGTGGCGAATTCATGCGGACTCAGCATCGTTTCTCTCCATGGCAATCGGACTGCCCGCGCGGCCGGCGCACCGCCGACGCGCGATACCCCGCGGGGTATGGCTTGGGGGGAAAGCTGTCTTCGCCGGCCCTGCGATTCGCACCGCCCTGGCACAGGCGGATCGGCGAACGGGCCGGGGAACTGGAGTCTAGTCGAGCGCGCAGGCAACGACAAATCGTGCCCCGTTAATTTTCCGTTTGACAGAAGGACCCGCCACAAGCGGTTTGCGCGCGGCGCCAACTTCTTGATTTCACTTGAAGTTTCAGGTGCGGTGCAGCATCGCAACGGTCATTCCGCGACGTACACCTGGGTGCCGGCGGCCGCCACCGTATCGGCCATTTCGGGCGGCAGCGGCTTGTCGGTGAAGAGCGCATGCACCTGGCTCAGATGGCCCTGGCGCACCAGCGCCGGGCGGCCGACCTTCGAATGGTCGGTCACGAGGTAGACCGTGCGCGCATGCTGCATGATCGCCTCGGCGACGCGCACCTCGCGCGTGTCGAAATCGCGCAGCGTGCCGTCGGCCTCGATCGCCGACGTGCCGATGATCGCGTAGTCGACCTTGAACTGGCGGATGAAGTCGATCGCGAGCTCGCCGACGATGCCCTTGTCCCACGGCCGCACGATGCCGCCCGTGATCAGCACCTCGCAGTCGGGGTAGCCGCTCATCATCGACGCGACGTTCAGGTTGTTCGTGATCACGTGCAGCCCGTGATGGCGGTTCAGCGCGCGCGCGACTTCCTCGGTCGTCGTGCCGAGGTTGATGAACAGCGACGCCTGGTCGGGGATGTGCGACGCCGCGAGCGCCGCGATGCGCCGCTTCTCGTCGTGGAACATCCGCTGGCGCGCGGTGTACGACACGTTCTCCGAGCTGGTCGGCAGGCTCGCGCCGCCGTGGTAGCGGCGCAGCAGGTTCAGGTCGGCGAGCCAGTTCACGTCGCGGCGAATCGTCTGCGGCGTCACCGCGAAGTGCGCGGCGAGATCGTCGACGGTCACGAAGCCGTCGCGCTGCACCCATTCGAGCAATTCCTGCTGGCGCGCGTTGAGGGTGAGGCGGGGATCTCGGGTCATGGCTCGATGGTCGTGTCGTGAGACGGAGCGGGTATTGTAAGGGCGGCAACGGCGTTCGGCCGGCCTGCGGAACATCGCCGCGCGCGATTCATGTAGAAAACGCATGGATTCATTTGACAAATGAATTTGTGCGATCGCGCGGATCGCGCTGCAATGGCGGATTGCCCGTTCACGCGGGGCACGTTCATTCAGCTTTCGACGAGGTGGTATCGATGAGTGGCTTCAACTGGCACAACCCGTATCCGACGACCCGCATTCCGGTGTTCGCGCGCAACGTCGTGTCGACGTCGCACCCGCTGGCCGCGCAGGCCGGGTTGCGGATGCTGTGGAAGGGCGGCAACGCGGTGGACGCGGCGCTGGCCGCCGCCGCCGCGATCACGGTCGTCGAGCCCGTGTCGTGCGGGCTCGGCGGCGATGCATTCGCGCTCGTGTGGGACGGCGAGCGGCTGTCCGGGCTGAACGCATCGGGCGTGGCGCCGGCCGCCTGGAACGTCGACTACTTTCGCAAGCGCCACGGTGAGGACGCGCACGGCATCGCGAACAAGCCGACGCGCGGCTGGGACACCGTCACGGTGCCGGGCGTGATCGCGGGCTGGGAAGCGCTGCACGCGAAGTTCGGTTCGCTGCCGTTCGCGGACCTGCTCGAGCCGGCGATCGAGATCGCGGAGCGCGGCTATTCGGTGCCGCCGATCGTCGCGCACAAGTGGGCGGCGGCCGTTCCCGAACTGCAGGGCCTGCCGGGCTTCGCGGACACCTTCATGCCGCGCGGCCGCGCACCGCTCGTCGGCGAACGCGTGTGCCTGCCCGGTCATGCGCAGACGCTGCGCACGCTCGCGAAGGACGGCGCCCGTGCGTTCTACGAAGGGGCGCTCGCCGAGCGTATCGCCGCGTTCGCGCGCGAAGGCGGCGGCTCGCTGACGGAAGCCGACCTGCGCGCGTACCGGCCGGAATGGGTCGAGCCGATCGGCAAGCGCTTCGGCCGCCACACGATTCACGAGATTCCGCCGAACGGGCAGGGTATCGCCGCGCTGATCGCGCTCGGCATCGCCGAGCATGCGGGCGTGACCGAATGGCCGGTCGACTCGGTCGATTCGCAGCATCTGCAGATCGAGGCGATGAAGCTTGCGTTCGCGGACGTCTATCGCTACGTCGCCGATCCGCGCGCGATGGAGGTCACGCCCGAACAGATGCTCGACGATGCGTATCTCGCCGAACGCGCGAAGCTGATCGATCGCGCGCGGGCGACGCACTTCGCCGCCGGCCGTCCGCATTCGGGCGGCACGATCTACCTGTCGGCGGCCGACGAGCGCGGGATGATGGTGAGCTTCATCCAGTCGAACTACATGGGCTTCGGTTCGGGGCTCGTCGTCCCCGGCACGGGCATTGCGCTGCAGAACCGCGGGCACGGCTTCTCGATGGACCCGGCTTCGCCGAACGTCGTCGCGGGCGGCAAGCGGCCGTTCCACACGATCATCCCGGCGTTCGTCACCGAGGAAGCCAATGGCCGCACCGAGGCGGTGATGAGCTTCGGCGTGATGGGCGGCGACATGCAGCCGCAAGGCCACCTGCAGACCATCGTGCGGATGCTCGGCTATGGCCAGCAACCGCAGGCCGCGTGTTGCGCGCCGCGCTGGAAGGTCAACCGCGACTTCACGCTCGACGTCGAGGCGACGATGAACCGCGCGACGGTCGACGCGCTGGCCGCGCGCGGCCATACGATCAAGTCGATCGACGATCCTTACATGGATTTCGGCTCGGGGCAGTTCGTCTGGCGCCTCGATCCCGACGATCCGGAGCGCGGCTACGTGGCCGCGAGCGACAGCCGGCGCGACGGGCTGGCGGCCGGTTTCTGACGGATCGCTTCCAGCTTGCTTGGCAGTGTCCCGGCATGACGGGCGGCCCGACGGCCGCCCGTTTTCATTTGGCGCGGCGCCTGCCATCGAGCACGCGCAAGCGGTTTGAAGGACTCGTCTAACGCACGGCAACAGACGCCGTGGAACTGCGCTCGTCGGGTATGGTCAGTGCTCTGGAGCACGAACATCAAAGTCCGGCTAAGATGCCAAGATGGTTCGGCCGGACCGATTCACTATAAACGCAAGTAAAACGCCGCCTGCGGATCGGCTGGCGCCTGTGCCCCAGGCACGGGCCGGCCTCCGCGCGACGACTGGGAGCGCACTACCATGGACACCAAAACGACGCATGTGATGCCGTGGCGTATCGAGGACATCGACCTGAACCGGATCGATCGTCAGCGTGCCGCCGCGAACGAGGATCTGCTGCTGCTGCTGTGCGCGTCGTCGTTCATCGAGAGCGGCTCGGATCTCTATACGAGCAATCTGAGCGAATTCTTCAATGACGATCCGGAAGTCTCCGCATGGCTCAACAATGCATGGGAGCACGAAGAATTGCAGCACGGCCGCGCGCTGAAGGCGTACATCGCGCACGTGTGGCCCGAGTTCGACTGGGATACCGCGTTCGCGAATTTCTTTGCCGAGTATTCGAAGACCTGCTCGGTCGAGGCGTTCGAAAAAACCCGCGCGCTCGAAATGGTCGCACGCTGCGTCGTCGAGACGGGCACGGCCACGCTCTATCGCGCGATCAACGAATGCTCGGACGAGCCGGTGCTGAAGGAAATCACCGACAACATCCGCACGGACGAAGTGCGTCACTACAAGCACTTCTTCAAGTTCTTCAAGAAGTACAACCAGGTCGAAGGCAACGGCCGGCTCGCGGTGCTCGGCGCGCTCGCGCGCCGCGTGATGGAAATCAAGAACGAGGATTCCGAGATCGCGCTGCGCCACGTGTTCGCGATCCGCTATCCGGATCGCGTCGGCGACAGCCAGTACAACCGCGAGCGCGCCGCGCGCATCAATTCGCTCGTCCGGCGCAACCTGTCGGCCGACATGTGCGTGAAGATGCTGCTCAAGCCGCTCGACCTGCCCGCGAAGATCCAGCCGGGCGTCCACTATCCGCTTACGAAGATCACGCGGCACGTTTTCCTGCGCTGATCGCCGCGGCACGGCCCGCCGCGCGTATGCTGGCGCATCCTCATCCGATCCGCACCGGGGCCACGCCATCATGACCGATACCCATCGCCACGCGCTCGAACAATGGACGTTCGACGCGTGGCCGCCCACCGTCGTGTCGCGGTTCGACGGCACCGCACTCGAGCGTCATGCCGACATGGCCGCATCGCTGATCGTCGCGACCGACGACGGCCAGTTGCGCACGACGCTGCTCGGCGTCGGCGAGATCTATGCACGCGATGCGCGCACGCTGCTGATCGCGCTCTGGCCGCAGTCGCGGGCGGCGCGCGCGATCGCGCAGCGGCGCACGGCCGCGTTGACGCTCGTCGCGGACGGTGCGTTCTTTCAGGCGCAACTGGAGATGGCGCCGCTCGAAGGAGACTTCGGCGGACTGGCCGGATTCGCTGCGACGATCGCGCACGGCGATGCGCAGCGGGTCGGCTATGCGCGTCTCGCGACAGGCGTCACGTTCACGCTGGAAGGGGAGCGCGCCGCGGTGCTCGCACGCTGGCAACGCCAGGTCGAGCACCTGCGGCGCGCGGCCGCGCGGCTTCAGTGACCGCGCTGGCCGCTGCGCGACGAACGGTTGCGGTTCGCGTGCGCGGCGTTGCCGTTCGCCGGGCGGGCGCCGTTGCCGCCGCCCGCCGGACGTCCGCCGCCGTTACCACCGGCGCCGGCACCGCCTTGCGTGCGCGGCTTCGCGGCCTTCTGCTGCGCGGCCTTCGGTTGCGCGTGGCCGTCGCGTTTTGCGGCCGGCTGGCCTGAGCCGCCGGCGCGCGGCTGGCGATTGCCGCCGCCGCCACCGCCACGCGGTTGCTGCTGCCCGCGGCGCTGCTGGATCGGCTCCGGCTTCGCGTTCGGATCGGGTTCGAAGCCCGCGATCACTTCCTGCGGGATCTCGCGCTTGATCAGCCGCTCGATGTCGCGCAGCAACTGCTTCTCGTCGACGCACACGAGCGACACGGCTTCGCCGGTCGCCCCCGCGCGGCCCGTGCGGCCGATCCGGTGCACGTAATCCTCGGGCACGTTCGGTAGGTCGAAGTTGACGACGTGCGGCAACTGGTCGATGTCGATCCCGCGCGCGGCGATATCGGTCGCGACGAGCACCTGCAGCGTGCTGTTCTTGAACTCGGCCAGCGCGCGCGTGCGGGCCGACTGGCTCTTGTTGCCGTGGATCGCCATCGCGCTGATGCCGTCCTTCGTCAGCTGCTCGGCAAGCCGGTTCGCGCCGTGCTTGGTGCGCGTGAACACGAGCACCTGGAACCAGTTGTGTTCGCGGATCAGGTGCGTGAGCAGCTCGCGCTTGCGGTCGCGATCGACCGGGTGGATCTTCTGCGCGACGCTCTCGGCGGTCGTGTTGCGGCGCGCGACTTCGATCAGGGCGGGCGAGTCGAGCAGGCTGTCGGCGAGCGCCTTGATTTCATCGGAGAAGGTGGCCGAGAACAG
This sequence comes from Burkholderia sp. IO2, assembly GCF_029522185.1. Lineage (NCBI taxonomy): Bacteria > Pseudomonadati > Pseudomonadota > Betaproteobacteria > Burkholderiales > Burkholderiaceae > Burkholderia > Burkholderia sp. IO2. The sequence goes on from NZ_JAKWFH010000008.1 coordinate 109,718, forward strand.
CAGGTTCTGACGCTGCGGCGGCAGCTTCGCGAGCACGCGCTTGATGTCGTGGATGAAGCCCATGTCGAGCATCCGGTCGGCTTCGTCGAGCACGAGGATGTCGAGATCCGACAAGTCGATGGTCTTCTGCTGCATGTGATCGAGCAGGCGGCCTGGCGTCGCGACGACGATGTCGACGCCGCGCTTGAGCGCATCGATCTGCGGATTGATGCTGACGCCGCCGAACATCACGGTCGAGCGCAGCTTCAGGTACTTGCTGTACGCACGGACGCTTTCCTCGACCTGGGCGGCGAGTTCGCGCGTCGGCGTGAGGATCAGCGCGCGCACCGCGCGCTTCGCGCCACGGTGCTCGGCGTAGAACGTGTGCAGGCGTTGCAGGATCGGCAGCGTGAAGCCGGCGGTCTTGCCGGTGCCGGTCTGTGCGCCGGCAAGCAGGTCGCCGCCGCCGAGGACGGCCGGGATCGCCTGCTGCTGGATCGGGGTCGGCGACGTGTAGCCGAGCTCGTTGACCGCCTTGACCAGCGGTTCGGCCAGGCCGAGAGATTCGAAAGACATAGATACCACTCTTGAGTTTTATGATCGGCGATGCGTCGCGCGGCCCGCGCGGCAAACCTGCATCGCAAAACAGCCAAAAAGCAAAAGGGCGCGGCCGCGGTTTCCCGCAGCCGCGCCCCGTTTGTGTGAGCCGCTTCTTAGTCGAGCGGCGCGGAACGCAGGTCGCTCACCTGTTGCGGCGAGATCGGCGTACCGTTGTTACCCCAAGACATCCGGATATACGTGACGACCGCCGCGACTTCCTGGTTCGACAGCGACTGTGCGAACGGCGGCATCCCGTACGGACGCGGATTCTTGAACGTGCTCGGCGGATAGCCGCCATTCAGCACCATGCGGATCGGGTTGACGGCCGATTCCATCATGATCGAGTGGTTGCCCGCGAGCGGCGGATAGGCCGGCGGCTTGCCGGCGCCGGTTTCGGCGTGGCAGGTCGCGCAGTTGTCCGCGTAGATCTTCTTGCCCTGGTCGAACAGCGCGTTGCCGAACTGCTTCGACGGCTCGTACTGCATGTTCTTCGGCGCTTCAGCCTTCTGCGGGATCGACTTCAGGTACGTCGACATCGCGCGCGTATCTTCGTCGGTCATGTACTGCAGGCTGTTGTGGACCACGTCCGCCATCGGGCCGAATACCGCACCCTTCTGCGACACGCCGGCCTGCAGCAGGTCGGACAGCTCCTGCACGTGCCAGTCGCCGAGGCCGAGTTCCTTGTCGTTCGTCAGGGACGGCGCATACCAGTTCTGCAGCGGGATCAGGCCGCCGGCGAACGCCGACGAGCTCACCGGGCCGCCCATCATGTTGATCGACGTGTGGCACATCGAGCAATGGCCGAGGCCTTCGACGAGATATGCGCCGCGGTTCCATTCGACCGACTTCGTCGGGTCCGGCTTGTATTCGCCTTCCTTGAAGAACAGCGTGCGCCAGCCGATCAGCAGGTTGCGGTTGTTGAACGGGAACTTCAGTTCGTGCGGACGGCTCGGCACCGACACCGGCGGGACCGAACGCAGGTACGCGTAGATCGCGTCCGAATCGGCGCGCGTGACCTTCGTGTAGCTCGCGAACGGGAAGCCCGGGTACAGCAGGCTGCCGTCCTTCGAGCGGCCCGTGTGCATCGCGCGGTAGAAGTCGTCCGACGTCCACTTGCCGATACCGTTCTGATCGTCCGGCGTGATGTTCGGCGTGTACATCGTGCCGAACGGCGTCGCCATCGGCAGGCCGCCCGCGAACGACTTGCCGCCGCGCACGGTGTGGCACGCGATACAGTCGCCGACGCGCGCGAGGTATTCGCCCTTCTTGATCAGCGCGGCCTGGTCGGCCGGCGTGGCCGCGACGGCGGCAGCGCCGTGCAGTGTGTCGTTGCCCGGCCACAGGACCGGCACGAGGGCGGCAGCCGCGACGATCGCGACGGCCGAGAGTGCAAACAGGGACTTGCGTTTCATTGTGTCTGTCTCCCTTGCCTTATTGCGGTTCGCTGCCGCAGGCGAGCGGAGTCTTCATCGAACGCGCCGGGGCCGGCACGGGGTTGGCGGGCGCCGGTTGCGCGGCGAGCCATGCGGTCACGGCCGTCACGTCTTCGTCGGAAAGCTTCGCGGCGATGTCGTGCATGCAATCGGGTGCCTTCGCGTGGCGGTTGCCCGAGCGCCATGCGCCGAGCTGCGCGCTCAGGTAATCGGCGTGCAGGCCGACGAGGCCCGGGATCGCCGGCTGCATGCCGGTCAGCCCTGCGCCGTGGCAGGCTACGCAAGCCGGCAGCTTGCGGGACGGGTCGCCCTGCGTGACGAGCTGCTTGCCGCGTGCGAGCGTCGCGGCCGGCAGCGTCGGCTTCGCCGGCGTCGGGTACGGCGGACGTTCGGCCGAGAAATGCTCGGCGATTTCGCGCAGGTAGTCGTCGCTCAGATACGTCAGCAGGTAGTTCATCGGCGGGTACTTGCGCCGGCCGTCGCGGAAGTTGACGAGCTGGTTGTACAGGTACTCGGCCGGCTTGCCGGCAAGACGCGGGAAATAGTCGTTGTCCGTGCCCTGGCCGTGGACGCCGTGGCATGCGGTACAGCCGCGCACGCGCTCGGCCATGGTATCGGGTGCCTTGAGCGGCGCCTGCTGGGCGTGCGCTTGCTCCGTGGGCTTGGTCTGCGCTTGGGCAGCGCTCATAAGGCCCGCGCCGCCGATCATCAGAACGGCGAGCAGCGGACGGAAGAGGCGTCTTGAAGACACACGAGACTCCATGTTTATTCGTCGGGGACCTTGTCCGGGCTACGATCGGCTCGGCGCATGGACGGCAGGACAGCCGGGCTGCTGCGACGCGGCATTCTATCATCGATGGGTAATGACGGCTATTTGACGAAAGGACATCGGTTCCTGTCTGTTTGCGACTTGCGACAATTTGACGCGCATTGCGGTGGGGCCGTGTGAACCGGCGTGCGTTTTCACCATCGAAGACCGTACACTCGCGACTCGCGACTCGCGACTCGCGACTCGCGGGTCGCGCGGCGCCTGCGCCGCAGGTCCAGTCATTTCTCCCGTTTCCGGATTCATCGATGACGTTTTTTACCGTGCCGTTGCCTGCCTCACGCTGTCCGTCCCGTTGCCGCCGCATTGCCGGCCTGCCGCTTGCGGGAGGGTGCGCGCGATGAAGTTCGACAGCTTGTGGATCGGCCAGGTCGCGCTCGCGGCGCTGATGGATGCGGCGTTCGCGATGGCGGTCGGCTCGGCGCTGCTCAAGGCGTGGCTCGGCAAGGACGGCGCGCGGCCGGTCGTCGCGCCGTCGCACCCCGCATGGCTGCGCGCGCAACATTCGCTGGTCGCGGCGGCGCTGGCGCTGGTGCTCGCCGATCTCGGCTGGCTCGTCTACGAGGCCGCGACGATGAGCGGCGCGGGGCTCGGCGGCGCGTTCGCCGCGATCCCCGTCATGCTGATGCAGACGCACACGGGCTTCGCGTGGAGCGTCGCGTTCGCCGGCGCGGTGGTGCTCGCGATCGTCGCACTCGCGAAGCCGGATGGCCCGCTCGCGCATGCGGTGCTGTGGCTCGCGGTGATCGTGGTCGCGGCCGGCAAGGCGTCGCTCGGCCATGCGGCCGACAGCGGCGTGCTGTCCGCGGCGGTCGGCGTGCAGACGCTGCACCTGCTGGCCACCGCCGTCTGGGGCGGCCTCGTGCTCGCGGGCGGGCTCGCGGTGCTGCCGGCGCTCGGGTCGTCGGTCGCGCGCGGCGCGCTGATCCGCATCGGCCAGCACCTGTCGCGCACGTCGATCGTCGCGGTGGTCTTCGTGCTCGGGACGGGCGTGCTCAACGCGATCCGCGGGCTCGGCGGCTCGCTCGCGCCGCTCGACGGCAGCACGTGGGGACGCGTGTTGCTGCTGAAGCTGCTGCTCGTCGCGCTCGCGCTGGTGCTCGGCGGGCTCAACCGCTTCTCGGCGCTGCCGCGTCTGCGCCGCACCGCGTCGACCGAGGACGCGCACACGTTCCGCAACATCCTGCATCTCGAAGGGATGACGATGATCGGCGTGTTCGTCGCGGCGGCCGTGCTGTCGTTCAGCGTGCCGGGGTTCGCGGCGCTCGGCTGACGACCGAACGGGCTGACGACCGAACGGCGCGGCCCGACCCGAGATGCCGGCGCGCGGCGGGCGTGGCGCGGATGCAAGAACGGCCGCCTGGTCGGGGCGGCCGTGTCGAACGTGTGGCGCGGCGCGCGTGCCGCGCCACCCGGCTTCGTCATCTCACGCGTTCATCACCATTCGGCGACGCTGCCGTCCGCGTGGCGCCACACCGGGTTGCGCCAGCGATGGCCGGTCTTCGCCATCTCGCGCACCTTCTCCTCGTTCACGTCGATGCCGAGCCCCGGGCCCTGCGGGATCGCGACGAAGCCGTCCTCGTAGCGGAACACTTCAGGGTTGCGCAGGTAGTCGAGCAGGTCGTTGCCCTGGTTGTAGTGGATGCCGAGGCTCTGTTCCTGGATGAATGCGTTGTAGCTGACCGCGTCGAGCTGCAGGCACGCGGCGAGCGCGATCGGCCCGAGCGGGCAGTGCAGCGCGAGCGCGACGTCGTAGCTTTCCGCGAGCGTCGCGATCTTGCGGCACTCGGTGATGCCGCCCGCGTGCGACGCGTCCGGCTGGATGATGTCGACGTAGCCGCCCGCGAGGATGTGCTTGAAGTCCCAGCGCGAGTACAGCCGTTCGCCGAGCGCGATCGGCGTGTTGGTCTGGTTGACGATGTCGCGCAGCGCTTCGGCGTTCTCCGACAGCACCGGCTCCTCGATGAACATCAGCTTGTACGGGTCGAGTTCCTTCGCGAGCACCTTCGCCATCGGCTTGTGCACGCGGCCGTGGAAGTCGACGCCGATCCCGACGTGCGGGCCGACCGCGTCGCGCACCGCCGCGACGTTCGCGATCACCTGCTCGACCTTGTCGTAGGTGTCGACGATCTGCAGCTCTTCGGAGCCGTTCATCTTCACGGCCTTGAAGCCGCGCTCGACGACCGCGCGCGCATTGTTCGCGACGTCGCTCGGGCGGTCGCCGCCGATCCACGAATACACCTTGATGCGGTCGCGTACCTGGCCGCCCAGCAGCGCGTGCACGGGCACGCCGTGATGCTTGCCCTTGATGTCCCACAGCGCCTGGTCGACGCCCGCGATCGCGCTCATCATGATCGGGCCGCCGCGGTAGAAGCCCGCGCGGTACATCACCTGCCAGTGATCCTCGATCAACAGCGGGTCGCGGCCGACGAGGTAGTCGGCCAGTTCCTGCACGGCGGCCTCGACGGTGTGCGCGCGGCCTTCGACGACCGGCTCGCCCCAGCCGATGATGCCCTCGTCGGTTTCGATCTTGAGGAACAGCCAGCGGGGCGGAACGACGAAAGTTTCGAGGCGGGTGATTTTCATGACGCGAGTCTCCATGATTGACCGGCGCGGCCGGGGCGCACGATCCGTGCTTTCGCGGTTATCCTAGCGTAGTCGAATAAAAAATAGTATTAATAGCATTAATGTGCAGATAGTGGGCAGCCCGCCCGACGGAGAACGATCATTCAACGCGACCTGCATGGACAGACGGCCTTCCGGCTCGCGACGGCGATCCTGCGCGGCGACTATCCGCCCGAATCGCTGCTGCCGAGGGAACCCGACCTGATGGAGATGTACGGCGTGAGCCGCACGGTGATGCGCGAGGCGCTGCGCACGTTGACGTCGAAGGGGCTGGTCGAATCGCGGCCGAAGGTCGGCACGCGCGTGCGGCCGCGTCGTGCGTGGAACCTGCTCGATGCCGACCTGCTCGACTGGTATGCGCGCGTCGCGCCGCCGCTCGCGTTCGCGCTGAAGCTGCAGGAGATGCGCGAGATGATCGAGCCGCACGCGGCCGCGCTGGCCGCGCGCACCCATACGCCCGAAGCGTTCGACGCGATCGACGACGCGGTGCGGGCGATGGCCGCCGCGCGCAACGTCGACGAATGGGTGCGCGCCGACCTGCGCTTTCACCTGAGCGTGCTGGAGGCCGGCGGCAACGAGCTGCTGGTGCCGCTCGGCGCGCTGATCGATCGCACGCTCGAGGCGCAACTGCAGCTGAACGCGCGCCGGGCCGAGGTGTACAACGCGTCGCTTGCCGAGCACACGGCCGTCAGCGACGCGATCCGCGTGCGCGACGAGGACGGCGCGCGCCACGCGATGGCGATGCTGCTCGCGGTGACGCGCGCGCGGATCGAGATGTCGTGACGGACGCGAGGCGGGCGGCGCCGGCGGCGTGCCGTCAGGCGTTCGCGCAACCGCCCGGCTTGTGGATGCGTTCCGTCGACGGCGGGTACTTCGCGAGGAGGCTCGCCGGCCGCCGCGGGCGGGCGACCAGGTCGCCGCCGCAGTTCGGGCAGCGGCCCTTCAGCACGTCGTCCGCGCAGGTCGCGCAAAACGTACATTCGAATGTGCAAATGCGCGCTTCCGCCGAATCGGGCGGCAGGTCCTTGTTGCAGCATTCGCAGCCGGGGCGCAGTTCGAGCATGACGGTCTCCTGGGTCGGTGAGGGATGGGCGCCGCCCGGGCATTGCGTGCGGCGCATGCGAGCGCTACTGTACGCGCTTGGATCGGCCCGGCCAACGGTGTCCCGCCCGGGCGCCGGCGATGCGCACGGGCTGCACCGGGAGACGACCATGCTTTATCGCGGAAGCTGTCATTGCGGAGACGTGACGTTCGAGGCGGAAGGTGACCTGCAGGGCGTGATGGCGTGCAACTGCTCGATCTGCCAGCGCAAGGGCGCGCTGATGTGGTTCGTGCCGCGCGATCACATGAAGCTGCTGACGCCCGACGAGCATCTCGCGACCTACATGTTCAACAAGCACGTGATCCAGCATCGCTTCTGCAAGCGCTGCGGGATTCATGCGTTCGGCGAAGGCGTCCATCCGGACGGCACCGCGATGGCCGCGATCAACGTGCGCTGCCTGGAAGGCGTCGACCTCGACGCGCTGCCCGTCACGCACTACGACGGCCGCTCGCTCTGAGCGGCGCATCGGCGCGGGCGCCTGCGGGCCGCGATCGCGTCACGACGGTTGCACGGCCGCCGCGTTCGGCGCGGGCGTTTCCGCTTGCGGCGCCGGTCCGGCGGTGCGCGTGCCGGCGCTGGCCGGGCGTTCGATCAGCGGCGCGAGCGCCGGCGCCATCGACTTCAGCAACTGCACGGCCATCGCGCTCGTGAAGTCGTAGCGCGCCGCATACGGCTCATGCGCGGTCGCCGTCAGCACGCCGAAGAACCGGTCGCCGAGTGCGAACACGAAGGTGCCGCTGCGATTGACCTTGCGCGACTCGATCAGCCGCGCGCCGCGCGCATAGACGTTGAAGCGCTGGTCGCCCGTCCCCGTCTTGCCGTACACGTCGAGCGTCTTGCCGTCCGGCAGCGTGAGCCCGCCTGCGAGGCGGCGCGCGGTGCCGTTGAGCACGACGTCGCGCAGCAGCGTGTGCGTCACGTTGACGATCTCCGGCGCCAGCATCGGCTGCGGCTGCGCGGCCGCGCGCACGAAGCGCGTTTCGTACGGCGTGCCCTTCGCGAAATCGAGCCGCGTGATCGTTTCGGTCGGCGCCTTCTGGCCGCCGTTGGCGATCAGGCCGATCAGTTTCGCGAGCGCGTCGGGCTGGTCGCCCGATGCGCCGATCGCGGCTGCATACGACGGCGTCACTTCCGCGAACGGATAGCCGAGCGCGCGCCACGACTTCGTGATCTCCGCGTACGCACGCAGCTCGACCATGCGGCGGATGCGCCGGTCCTGCGTCGCGTGGTAGCGGGTCTTGTACAGCCACGAATACGTGTAGAAACGCGCATCGCGGCTGTCGCGCTGAACCTCGGCGAGCGATGCGCCCGGATGCGCGCGCAGGTAGTTGAGTGTCCACAGCGCGAGCGGATGGACGCTCGCGATATAGCCGCGATCGTTGAGATTGAAGCGGTCGATCGCGTATTTCGCGTAGAGCGCGGCGAGATCGTCGTCGGACAGCGTCGCGGCCGGCGTGCCCTTCAGTTGCGCACGCATCTGCGCATTGAACCATGCGGGCGATTCGTTCGGCGCGACGCTGCGCAGCACCGTCGCGAGCTTCGGCGGCGACTTGCGGACGTCGCGCAGCATCAGCGCGAGTGCGTCGTCGGGCGCCTTGCCCGCATAGCGCGTGTAGTAGCGCTTCACGTAGACCTGGCTTTCGCCGTCGACGAATTGCTGCAGGTAGTGCTGGCGCTGCGCGGGATCGTTGAGCCACGACGACGACGGCCCGGCCGCCTGCAGCGTCTCGTAGTGGACGATGTCGCGCATCAGCCGCACGAACACCAGGTTCACCGAATGCTCGAATGCCGCGTGCAGCGTCATGATGCGGCCGTTGTCCGACTTCTCGAAGTTGGAGAACACCTGCGCGCCGCCGCCCGTGTAGAACACGTCCGGGCTCGCCGAATACTTGCGTTCGACGGAGGCGTCGAGCATCGCCTGCAGCGAGCGGTCGCGCGTATGCGACAGATAGTCGAGCGCCCAGCGCGACAGCCCGTCGATCGGATCGGGCTTCACGCGCGCGAGCTCCGCGTTCGACAGGTTCGCGTAGCGCGCATGCAGGTCGGAGACGATCTGCAGGTACGTGATCAGCGTGCGCAGCTTCGCGGTCGAGCCGAGATTGATGCGGCCGCCGCGATTCACGTCGAACGGCTGGTTCACGCTGTCGGTCTGCACGCGCAGCAGGTTCGCGCCGTTGCGGTGTTCGTACAGCGTGAAGCTGTACGTGAGGTGCGACGGGTCGTCCTTCGGCGCGAGCATTTCGAAACCGTACAGGCCGGCGGCCTGTGCGCCTTCACGCGTCGACGCTTGCGCGAGCCGCGCGGCGACCGCCTGCTGCACGCCGTTGTCGAGCGTGCTGGTCGCCTGGAGATCGAGCTGGTCGAGCTGGTACAGGTCGCTGATGCCGAGCGCCGACAGCAGCGACGCGCGCGCGGACGTGACGGCCTTGCGCGACACGAACGACTGCACGCGCGCGGCGGCCGGCGGCGCGCTGCGTTCGATCTGCGCGGCGAGCGCGGCATCGCGCAGCGCGGGCGAGATCACGCCGCCGTTCGACAGCAGCCGCAGGTAGCTGTCGGTCAGCTTCTGCAATGCCGGATAGCCGCGGTTCAGGAAGTACGACGGCGCGCGCTGCGCGATCAGCAGCGACAACACCTCGCGGAACGTCTTGCCCTGCTGATCGACGTTGTCGCCGGTCGTCGGCGCGGACAGTACGCGATTCACGTCGTTGAAGTCGCGGCCGTACCACGCGGCGAGACCGTCGCCGATGCCGGTGATTTCGCCCACGTGCGGCCGCGCGGCGAGCGGCACCGAGTTCAGGTAGCGCACGACGATCGTGCGGCGCGCGAGCATCGTCTGCGGACCGTTCAGGTAGGCGCGCACCGACGCGGAGGCGATCTGCCGCAGCTTTTCGGGCGGCGTCGCGGTGCGGCCCTCGGGCGAATGGCGGAACTTCTCGATCTGCGTCGCGAGCGTGCTGCCGCCCGGGCGCGCCTGGTGGCGGTTGACGACGTGCAGCGCCTGGTCGGCGAGCGCGCGGCTGAAGCGTCCCCAGTCGATCGCCGGGTTGCGGTTCGGCTCGTTCGCATCGAGCAGGTAGCGATCCTCGATGAACAGCAGCGAATCGGTGATCACGCGCGGCACCGTGTCGAAATCGGCATAGACGCGCTGCGGAAACACGGTCGCGAACAGCGGCGAGCCGGTCGAATCGAACAGCATCAGGCCCGTCTGGTCTTTCTCTTCGTAAGGGAGGAACAGCCCGCGCTCGCCGAGCGACAGCATCCGCTGCGAATCGCGCGCCTGCTCGCTGACGACGAAGCCGCGTGCGACCAGCCGCTGCTGGAACGCGGGAATCATCGCGTAGCCGAAGCGCTGGTCGTACGGGCCGTTTGCCGGGAAGCGGATGTGATCGCTCGGCCCCGCCTCGACCGTGTAGCCGACGTCGCGGGTGAGCTCGGACAGGTAGTGCGCCTGCAACCGGGACGTTTCGATCTCGGTCTGCACGAGCCGTGCGACGATCGCGACCGCGATCAACAGTGCGGCGAGCAAGGACCACTTGACCCACGTCCACACCGAGGCGGGACCGGTCACGCGCGGCAGGATACGATTCAGCGGCCGATTCATGGCGGCGTCTCCCTGAGGGCGCGGTTATCCGGCCGCACCCCATTAAGGATTAGTGTAGTCCTCCGCGGCGGGCTGCCAAGGGCGGTCGACTACCGAGATGCGCCGGCGCAACAGGCGTGCCCACGCGAGCCGCGCGGCGGCTCGCGGGCCGTCGGGGCGCCTGCCGGCGCGCCGCCGCGATCAGGCGAGGGCCGCGCGGGCGGCGGCGAATCGGTGTGAAAAATGGTGTGCGATGCCACCCTTCATTCAACCGACGAAATGGTCGATCAGGTGATCGACGAAAAGCCGGGCCTTGCGCGGAAAGTGACGGCGGCTCGGGTATGCGACGTTCATCTCGAGCGTCTCGAGCCGATAGCCGGGCAGCAGCGCGAGCAGTTGGCCGTCGTCGAGATCCGACTGGACGAGGAAGTCCGGCAGGACCGCGATGCCCATGCCGGACAGCGCCCAGTTGCGGATCAGCCCGACGTTGTTCGACGACGCGGACTTGTTCGGGCGCACGGTGATGCGCGTCTGGTCGTGATCGAACGACAGGTATTCGCCCATGAAGTCGGCATGGAACGACAGGCACGCGTGCGACGCGAGGTCGTGCGGATGCGCGGGCGCGCCATGCCGGTCGACATAGTGCGGTGCGGCGCAGACGATCTGCTTGAGCCGCGTGAGCGGGCGCTTCACCAGCGTGTTGTTGCTGATGTGCTGGGACAGCAGCAGCCCGACGTCGAAGCCCTCCGACACGAGGTCGACGTGACGATCCACGATCGTGACCTCCGGCACGGTGGCCGGGTGGCGCATCTTGAACGCGTCGATGGCCGGCGCGAGCACGTGCATGCCGAACATGACCGGCGCGGCGATTTTCAGCGATCCGATCGGTTCGTGATGCATCGACGCGATGGTTTCCTCGACCCGGTCGATTTCGTCGATCACGTGACGGATCTGCGCCAGATAGAGGTGGCCTGCGTCGGTCAGCGACAGGCTGCGGGTGGTGCGATTCAGCAGGCGGGCGCCAAGCCGGTCCTCGATGCTCATGACGAGGCGGGTGGCCGATGAATTGGAGATGTTCAGTTCCGTGGCGGCGCGCGCGAAACTACGAAGTTCGGCGACCTTGACGAATAGTCGCATCGGTAGGAGTTCGTCCATTTTCTTATCGATAAACAGAAGGCATTGATTGAATTCTATCTATCGGTTTGCTGAATTTTAACGCCCCGTTTTAATGAATGTTTATTATGGAATAGCGTGTTTATCGGGTGTGCGAACGGTCGGAGAATGGTAGGTTTTGAGGTGGGAAGGGCGTCGAATGAATGATTCGAATCGGCTTGCTATTAAGCCTTTTTGATGTATTTGTATTTAGTACTTGTACGAAAATATAGGCTATTTTTTCATTAAAGCATCAGCATTATCGATGCAATGCGATGTCGAACCGGCTGTGTCCTGATCGCCATGACGACTTCATGCGATCGTGCCGGCGCACGGCTCCGATGGAACAGGGGAACGGGTCGTCGCAGGCAGGCGGGTTCGACGCGTCATGGTGTGTGAGCACACCGCGACGCCGAATAGCCGTGTGCGGCGAAGGCGTGTTGTGACGGCCGCCCGATGCGGAGGGCCTGCGTCGCGGCCGTGGCGAGCGGTGATATGCTCGCGGGACGCCCGCGACCGACCGGCAGTATCACGATACCCGTGCGCGGTTGCGTTGCGCGGCGTTTCCGAGGGAAGAACCGACATCATGAGCCGCAAATTCATTCTGAAGGGCGACACGACCGATCATGGCGGCGTCGTGCTCGAAGGGATCGCCAATTCGTCGTTCGACGGGCGCGAACTCGCGTATCTCGGCGCAGCCGTGTTCTGCGCGGCGTGCAAGTCGCCGGGCGTGATCGTGTCGGACGGCGGCGAGCGCACGATGACCGTGATGGGCAAGGTCGTCGCCCTCGAGCACGACCTGTGTCAGTGCCAGTGCACGCCGCTGCCGAAACTGATCGCATCGCAGGCAACCGGCACGATCTCGGGGTAACGCCCACCGCGCGGCGTCGAGCCTCCGAGGCTCGCCGTCAGACGCTGCCTTCGGTCTCGATCACCAGGATGCGCGCGACGCCGAGCGGATGCGCGACGTGTTCGGTGCCGACCGTCGCGTGGAAGACGTCGCCCGTCTCCAACACCGTCGCATGCTCGACGCCTGCCTCGCGGTAGCGCATCTCGACGCGGCCGTCGAGCACCGCGAATACCTCCTCGCCGTCGTTCACGTGCCAGCGATACGGCTGATCGGTCCAGTGCAGCCGGACCGTGATGCCGTTCAGGTTCGCGATGTCGAGGGCGCCCCACGCGCGGTCCGCGGTGAATGCGGCGCTCCGGATGATGTTCATCGAGATGGTCTCCCGCACGCGTGCGCGTTGCTTTCCCATGATTGTTCCGACATCCGCATTCAGCGCGGCGTCGCGCGCAGCGCGTGCTCGACGATCTGCTTGCGTTTCGCGAAGCCGGCGGCCGAACGTTCGGTGACGCGCTTCACGACCGCGGCCGGCGCGGTGTCGGGCGAGCCGGCGTCGAACGGCGGCGCCGGCGCATATTCGAGTTGCAGCTGGATCGCCTGCGCTTCTTCTTCGCCGACCAGCTCCGCGGCGATCGTCAGCGCGAAGTCGATGCCGGCCGTCACGCCGCCGCCCGTGACCAGGTTGCCGTCGCGCACGACGCGCTCGCGCACGGGTATCGCACCGAGCGGTTCGAGCAGCGCATGGAAGGCCCAGTGCGTCGTCGCGCGCCGCCCGCGCAGCAGGCCGGCCACGCCGAGCAACAGCGAACCCGTGCAGACCGACGTCACGTAGCGCGCGGTGGCCGCGCGCTGCTGCACGAACGCGATCGTTTCGGCATCGAGCAGCAGCTCGTTGATGCCGATGCCGCCCGGGATGCAGATCACGTCGAGCGGCGGGCAGTCGTCGAACGTGCAGGTCGGTGCGAGCGCGAGGCCGCTGCTCGACGCGACCGCGTCGCGCGACTTCCACACCAGGTGGACGGCTGCGTCCGGCAGTGACGCGAGCACGTCGTGCGGGCCGGTGAGGTCGAGTTGCTGGACACCCGGAAAGACGAGAAGGCCGATATGCAGGGTCATGCGAAGACTCCGAGAGGAAGGGAACGCGCGCCGTTCGGCACGGGATGGACAGATCGATTCTAGGCGCGTAGTGTTTGGCGAAATTGCCATATCCCCCACGTTTTCAGCCAATCGCCATGCCTGCCGCCGCCCCGCGCTCGATCCTGGTCCTCGCGTTTCCCCGTGCGCAACTGCTCGATGTGACGGGCCCGCTGCAGGTATTCGCGTCCGTCAACGAGCTCGCGCTGGAGCGCGGGCAGCCGGCGCCGTATGCGCCGCGCGTCGTGGCCGTCGAAGCGGGACCGGTCGAGACGTCGTCGGGCCTCGTCGTGATGGCCGAGTCGCTGCGCGCGGCCGCGCGCCATCCCGATACGCTGATCGTCGCCGGCGGCAAGGGCGTGCATGCGGCGTCGAAGGACGCGCGGATGGTGCGCTGGGTGCGGCAGCAGGCCGGGCGCGCGCGGCGCGTGGCGTCGGTCTGCACCGGTGCGTTCCTGCTCGCCGAAGCCGGCCTGCTCGACGGGCGGCGCGCGGTCACGCACTGGGCGCGCTGCGACGAATTCGCGGCGCGCTATCCGAACGTGCGCGTCGAACCGGACCCGATCTTCATCCGCGAAGGCGCGCTGTGGACGTCGGCCGGTGTGACGGCCGGCATCGATCTCGCGCTCGCGCTGGTCGAGGAGGATCTCGGGCGGGCGACCGCGCTCGACGTCGCGCGCGAACTCGTCGTGTTCCTGAAGCGTCCGGGCGGGCAGGCGCAGTTCAGCACGATGCTGTCGATGCAGCGCACCGCCGACCGGTTCGGCGAGCTGCACGCATGGATGGCCGAGCACCTGACGGCCGACCTGTCGGTGCCCGCGCTCGCCGAGCGCGTGAGCATGAGCGAACGCAGTTTCGTGCGCCACTATCGCGCGGCAACTGGCCGCACGCCCGCGCGCGCGGTCGAACAGATCCGTGTCGAGGCCGCGCAACGCCTGCTCGGCGAAACGGCGTGGTCCGTCAAGCGGATCGCCGGGCGTTGCGGCTTCGGTTCCGAGGAGACGCTGCGGCGCAGTTTCGTGCGCGTGCTGGGGGTGTCGCCGCAGGGATATCGCGAGCGGTTCGTGCGGTAACGTACGACGGATGAGCGGGCTCGCCCGGAACTGCACGGAAACGACGCGATTTCCAGTCCGAAGCGTCGAAACTATTCGGTATCGGAGAACAATAGACGGGGGCTTGTGCCGCGCTTGTCGCGCGCTCTATTCTGTTCCGTTGGCGATTCGAAGGGGGAAGCAGCATGGACCGAATCCAGGCAATGGAAGTTTTTACCCGCGTGGTCGACGCGAACAGCTTCACGCGGGCGGCCGACACGCTCGCGATGCCGCGCGCGTCGGTGACGACCATCATTCAGAATCTCGAGGCGCTGCTCGGCGTGCGCCTGATGCACCGGACGACGCGCCGGCTGTCGCTGACGCCGGAGGGCGCCGCATACTACGAGCATTGCATGAAGATCATCGCGGAGATCGCCGAGGCCGACGCGAGTTTCCAGACCGGCAACCGCAAGCCGAGCGGCGTGCTGCGCGTCCACATGCCGAGTTCGCTCGGGCGGCGCATCGTGCTGCCGTCGCTGTCGATCTTCCGGCAGCGCTATCCGGACATCACGCTCGAGCTGGGATTGTCCGACCGTTACGTCGATCCGGTCGAGGAAGGCATCGACTGCATGATCCGGGTCGGCCCGCTCGAGGATTCGTCGATGGTCGCGCGGCGCATCGGGATGCTCAAGCGCGTGACGTGCGCGTCGCCCGATTACCTCGCCCGTCACGGCGAGCCGAACGAGATTGCCGATCTCGTCGAACATCATGCGGTGAATTTCCGGTCGAGCCATGGCGCGCGGGCGATTCCGTGGGTGTTCATGATCGACGGCAAGCCGTTCGAGGTGCGGATGAACGGCAGCGTGACGGTCAACGACTCGGATGCGTACGTGACGTGCGGGCTCGAAGGCTTCGGGATGATCCAGCCGACGCTGTTCATGGTGCTGCCGAACCTGCTCGACGGATCGCTCGTCGAGGTGCTGCCGGACTGCAATCCGAAGCCGAAACCGATCTCGATCGTCTATCCGCACAACCGGCATCTGTCGCAGAAGGTGCGCGTGTTCGCCGACTGGATCGCGGAGGTGTTCGAGTCGACGCCGGCGCTGGAGGGCGGGGAGAACTGGCGGGGGAAGCTGCGGGCGCAGACGCCGGATGCGCAGCGCGGCGCGGTGGTGGCGTAGTCGCGGCGCAGCGCGCGGCCTGAAGGCGGGCAGCGCGCGACACCGCGTGGGCCGGATGAGGCAATGAAAAAAGCCGCTGTTTCTTTCGAAACAGCGGCTTTTCGCATTTGGTGGCGAATCAGGGATTCGAACCCCGGACCTGCGGATTATGATTCCGTCGCTCTAACCGACTGAGCTAATTCGCCGTGAAGACTTGAATTATGTCGATCGGCCGGTCAGCTGTCAATACCTTTTTCCATCTTTCCCGAAAAAAGTTGCCGGCGGCTCGTGCCGGCCTCCGTCGCGGGCGGGAGCCGGGCGCCGGAAGGCGATCCTCCGCCGGCCGTCCCCGCCGCGGACCCGACATCAATCCTGCGCGTAGATGTCCGAGTCCTTCGTCTCCTTGACGAACAGCAGGCCGATCACGAACGTGGCCAGCGCGATCACGATCGGATACCAGAGCCCCGAGTAGATGTTGCCCTTCGCCGCGACGATCGCGAACGCGGTTGCCGGCAGGAAGCCGCCGAACCAGCCGTTGCCGATGTGATAGGGCAGCGACATCGACGTGTAGCGGATCCGCGTCGGGAACATCTCGACCAGCATCGCGGCGATCGGGCCGTAGACCATCGTCACGAAGATCACGAGGATGGTCAGAATCACGATCGTCATCGGCCAGTTGAGCTGCGCCGGGTCGGCCTTCGCCGGATAGCCGGCCCCCTTCAGCGTCGACGCGAGCGTCTTGTCGAACGCCGCACCCTGCGTCTTCGCATCGGCCGCCTTGCCGTCGTAGGTCTGGATCACCGTGTCGCCGACCTTGATTTCGGCCAGCGTCCCGGCCGGGGCCGCGACGTTCTCGTAGTTCAGGCCGGCCTTCGCGAGCGCGCTTTTCGCGATGTCGCACGAGCTGGTGAACTTCGACGTGCCGACCGGGTTGAACTGGAACGAGCAGGTAGCCGGATCGGCGACGACCGTGATCGGCGCCTTCTGCGTCGCGAGTTCGAGCTGCGGGTTCGCGTAGTGCGTGAGCGCCTTGAACAGCGGGAAGTAGGTCAGCGCGGCGATCAGGCAGCCGGCAAGGATGATCGGCTTGCGGCCGATCTTGTCCGACAGCGAACCGAAGAACAGGAAGAACGGCGTGCCGATCAGGAGCGCGATCGCGATCAGGATGTTCGCGCTGGCGCCGTCGACCTTCAGCGTCTGCGTGAGGAAGAACAGCGCGTAGAACTGGCCCGTGTACCACACGACCGCCTGGCCGGCCGTCAGGCCGATCAGCGCGAGGATCACGATCTTCAGGTTCTTCCACTGGCCGAACGCTTCGGTCAGCGGCGCCTTCGACGTCTTGCCTTCCGCCTTGATGCGCAGGAACACCGGCGATTCATTCAGTTGCAGCCGGATCCACACCGATACCCCGAGTAGCAGGATCGACGCGACGAACGGCACGCGCCAGCCCCAATTGCCGAACGCTTCCTCGCCGATGAACGTGCGCACGCCGAGGATCACGAGCAGCGACAGGAACAGGCCGAGCGTGGCCGTCGTCTGGATCCACGCGGTGTAGAAGCCGCGACGGTTGGCGGGCGCATGCTCGGCGACGTAGGTCGCCGCGCCGCCGTATTCGCCGCCGAGCGCGAGGCCCTGCAGCAGCCGCATCGCGATGAAGATCACGGGAGCGGCGATGCCGATCGACGCGTAGCCGGGCAGGAAGCCGACCACGAACGTCGAGACGCCCATGATCACGATCGTCACGAGGAACGTGTGCTTGCGGCCGACGAGGTCGCCGAGCCGGCCGAACACGATCGCGCCGAACGGCCGCACCGCGAAACCGGCCGCGAAGCCGAGCAGCGTGAAGATGAACGCGGCGGTCGGATTGACGCCGGAGAAGAAGCTCTTGCTGATGTAGGCCGCGAGCGAGCCGGCCAGGTAAAAGTCGTACCACTCGAACACGGTGCCGAGCGACGACGCGAAGATCACCTTCTTCTCTTCGCCCGTCATCGGCGAGTGCGAAATTTGCCCGCCTAACGTTGCCATGAATCGTCTCCAAGTCCCTTGATATAGATGTGCGGCCGCCTTGGGAGGGGCGGGCCTGTCGACGATTATTGGCACGGAAACTTACGGCGCACTGACTCGCGCGCACAAAACGACTGCGCGTTAACCCGTGTCGAATCGGCGGCTTCGCGCGCGGATCGTGACGCGAACGTCCGGTAAAGCGCCGGTTTCGACGTATCTGCAGCCGAGCCGCGGCGGCGTACGTCAGGGTTAATCCGGGGCGGTGTCGGTCAGCGGCAGGCTGATGCGCACGAGCGTGCCGGCGAGACGCGGCGCATGCTGGTAGACGTGATCGTCGAGCGTCAGCGTGCCGCCGTGCTGCGTGGCGATCTCGCGCACGATCGCGAGCCCGAGGCCGCTGCCGTCGCCTTCGCGGCCGAGGATCCGGTAGAAGCGCTCGACGACGCGCTCGCGCTCGCCGGCCGGGATGCCGGGGCCGGTATCCTCGACTTCGAGATGCACGCGCCGCGCCGCGCGCTCGGCCCGCACGCGCACCGTGATGCGTCCGCCTTCCGGCGTGTAGCGGATCGCGTTGTCGATCAGGTTGCCGAGCATCTCGCGCAGCATCACCGGGTTGCCGTCGACGTCGAGCGGCGCGTCGTCGTCCGGGCCTTCGTAGCCGAGGTCCATGCGTTTCGCGAGCGCGGCCTGCACCCAGTCGCGCACCGCGCGCCGCGCGAGCGCGGCGATCTCGACCGGCTCGAACGTCAATCCGCTCGCACGGTTCTCGGCGCGCGCGAGCGCAAGCAGTTGCGTGACGAGCCGCGCGGCCTGCTCGGAACTCGTCGCGATCTGCTCGAGCGAGCGCTGCACGTCGGGCGGGACCGGGTGGCGCATCGCGAACTCGGCCTGCGTGCGCAGGCCCGCGAGCGGCGTCTTCATCTGGTGCGCGGCGTCGGCGATGAAGCGTTTCTGCAGCGCCATGTTCTGTTCGAGGCGTGCGAGCAGGTCGTTGAACGACGTGACGAGCGGTTCGATCTCGGGCGGCGCGCGCTGCGCCTCGACGGGCGACAGGTCGTCGGGCCGGCGCGCGCGGATGTGCGCCTGCAGCGCGTTGAGCGGCGCGAGCCCGCGCGACAGCCCGAACCAGACGAGCAGGATCGCGAGCGGCAGGATCACGAATTGCGGCAGGATCACGCCCTTGATGATGTCGTTCGCGAGCGCGTTGCGCTTGTCGAGCGTCTCGCCGACCTGCACCAGCACGGGCTGCGCGCCGCTCGTCTGCGGCAGCGCGACGGTCGTATACGCGACCCGCACGTCGTTGCCGCGCAGCAGGTCGTCGCGGAACACGACGACGCCCGGCGGCGGGCGGTCCTCGTCGCGCGGCAGCGGCATGTCGGCTTCGCCCGCGACCAGCTCGCCGCGCGTGCCGAGCACCTGGAAGTAGACGCTGTCGATGTTGTCCGCGCGCAGGAAGTCGCGCGTCTGCTCCGGCAGCGTCAGCTCGGCGACGCCGTTGACCGGATGGATCTGGCGCGCGAGCACGTACGCGTTGGTCTCGAGCGCGCGGTCGAACGGGCTGTTCGCGATCGTTTTCGCGACGAGATAGGTGACGGCGATGCTCATCGGCCACAGCAGCAGCAGCGGCGCGAGCATCCAGTCGAGGATTTCGCCGAACAGCGAGCGCGGGCGCGGCGTTTCGGGCGATTCGGTTTCGTCGGGCGGCGCGAACGGGTTCTCGTAGCGCGCGTCGCGTGCCTCGTCGGCGGCCGACGACGGCGCGCCGGTCGGGTGGCGGGAGTGGGCCGGCGTGGCCATCGCGGCGACGCTCGGCGTCAGCGCAGCGGCGTGCCGGCCGCCGCGGGCTGGGGCGCCGCCGTGTCGGCCGGCGTCGCGGGCGCGACCTTCTCGAGGCAATAGCCGAGGCCGCGCACGGTCGAGATCCGCACGCCGCTCGGTTCGATCTTCTTGCGCAGCCGGTGCACGTAGACTTCGATCGCGTTGTTGCTGACTTCCTCGCCCCATTCGCACAGGTGATCGACGAGCTGTTCCTTCGATACGAGCCGGCCGATCCGCTGCAGCAGCACCTCGAGCAGGCCCAGTTCGCGCGCGGAGAGATCGAGCACGTGATCGTTCGCATACGCGATGCGGCCGACCTGGTCGAACGCGAGCGAGCCGTGGCGCACGACGGTCGGGCCGCCGCCGGCGCCCCGCCGGGTCAGCGCGCGCACGCGCGCCTCGAGCTCGTTGAGCGCGAACGGCTTGGCCATGTAGTCGTCGGCGCCGAGGTCGAGTCCCTTCACGCGTTCGTCGACGCTGTCGGCGGCGGTCAGGATCAGCACGGGAAGATTGGAATTGCGCGCGCGCAGGCGCTTGAGCACGTCGAGCCCGGACATTTTCGGCAGCCCGAGATCAAGGATCAGCAGGTCGAAAGTCTGCATCGACAGCGCGGTGTCGGCGTCGACGCCGCTCTTCACGTGATCGACGGCATAGCCCGATTGGCGGAGTGACCGGGTGAGGCCGTCCGCGAGTATGCTGTCGTCTTCGGCGATGAGAATTCGCATGTTGCTGACCGATGCCGGCAGGGCGTTCGCGCCGGCGCGGCTGTCTCCGAAGTTATTCGTGCACAACGCGCTGCATTGCGGGCTTGCACAAAACACTGTTTTTTTATACAGTGTCTGCATTCGTGGGCAGCGCTTGAAAGGGGCGCGCCTCCAACAGACGCTGCTCATCATAGCAAAGGACGATTCATGGAAGATAGCAAGAAGGGCTCCGGGATGACCGCCGAGAAGAGCAAGGCGCTGGCGGCCGCGCTCGCGCAGATCGAAAAGCAGTTCGGCAAGGGCTCGATCATGCGGATGGGCGACGGCGAAGCGGCCGAGGATATCCAGGTCGTCTCCACGGGGTCGCTGGGTCTCGACATCGCGCTGGGCGTCGGCGGCTTGCCGCGCGGCCGGGTGGTCGAGATCTACGGTCCGGAATCGTCCGGTAAGACCACGCTCACGCTGCAGGTCATCGCCGAGCTGCAGAAGCTGGGCGGCACCGCGGCGTTCATCGACGCCGAGCACGCGCTCGACGTTCAATATGCCGCGAAGCTCGGCGTGAACGTGCCGGAGCTGCTGATCTCGCAGCCGGACACCGGCGAGCAGGCCCTCGAAATCACCGATGCGCTGGTGCGCTCGGGCTCGATCGACATGATCGTCATCGACTCGGTCGCGGCGCTCGTGCCGAAGGCCGAAATCGAAGGCGAGATGGGCGATTCGCTGCCGGGTCTGCAGGCCCGCCTGATGTCGCAGGCGCTGCGCAAGCTGACCGGCACGATCAAGCGCACGAACTGCCTCGTGATCTTCATCAACCAGATCCGGATGAAGATCGGCGTGATGTTCGGCAACCCGGAAACCACGACGGGCGGTAACGCACTGAAGTTCTACTCGTCGGTGCGTCTCGATATCCGCCGGATCGGCTCGATCAAGAAGAACGACGAGGTGATCGGCAACGAAACCCGCGTGAAGGTCGTCAAGAACAAGGTGTCGCCGCCGTTCCGCGAAGCGATCTTCGACATCCTGTACGGCGAAGGCATTTCGCGTCAGGGCGAGATCATCGATCTCGGCGTGCAGGCGAAGATCGTCGACAAGGCGGGCGCCTGGTACAGCTACAACGGCGAGAAGATCGGCCAGGGCAAGGACAACGCGCGTGAATTCCTGCGCGAAAATCCGGAAATCGCGCGCGAGATCGAGAACCGCATCCGCGAATCGCTCGGCGTCGTCGCAATGCCCGATGGCGCAGGCAACGAAGCCGAGGCGATGGACGAAGAAGAGTGATGGTTGCGCGCCGAGGTCAGGCCGGCGAGCCGGAGGAGCACGACACGCCCGAAACGGCGGGTCGCTCCGGCCGGCGAGGCGGATCCTCGGGCGCCGACCGGCGGAGCGCAGGCGGCAACGCCGCGAACCGCACCGCGACGAGGGCATCCGACGATGCCCTCGTTTCGTTTGAGATTGCCGCACCGGACGATCCGTTCGACGACGATGAGTCGTTCGACGCGCACGATCGGTCCCGCCGTCGCGTGTCCGGTGTCCGCTTCCCGGTCGATCGCACAGCCGATGCGCCGGCGACGGAAGATGTCTATACGCGCAGCAGCCAGCATCCGCGCCGCGCACGCCGTGCGGCCGGCGCGTCTTCCGGCGATGCCTCGAGTGACGCGCCGGGCGCCCGCGAGCGCAAGTCGTCGAAGCCGCCGCGGTCGTTGAAGGGCCGCGCGCTCGGCTATCTGTCGAGGCGCGAATACAGCCGCGCGGAGCTCGCGCGCAAGCTCGCACCCTACGTCGGCGAGGACGAATCCGTCGAGCCGGTGCTCGATGCGCTGGAAAAGGAAGGCTGGTTGTCCGACGCCCGTTTCGCCGAGAGCCTCGTGCATCGCCGCGCGTCGCGTGTCGGCGTCGCGCGCATCGTCAGCGAGCTGAAGCGCCACGCGGTCGGCGACAGTCTCGTCGAAGCGGTGAATGCACAATTGCGCGAGACCGAGTTGACGCGCGCGCAGGCCGTCTGGCGCAAGAAATTCGGTGCACTGCCGCAAACGCCCGCCGAGCGCGCGAAGCAGGCGCGCTTCCTGGCCGCGCGCGGCTTCTCGAGCGCGACCATCGTGAAGTTGCTGAAGGTCGGCGACGATTTCCCGATCGACGACTGACGGGCCCGGTCGCGCGCGTGGCGCGCGATTTTGCTGCATTGCAACCGCTTCCGGACAGGCGGGAATACCCGCCGTCGCGGCAAACTGTCTCAAATACCCAATATGCTAAAATCCACGGGTTTTCCTCTTCGGCCTCAACCTCCAGCATGCCGCTATCCGAGCCCGTGCCCCGTCAGTTGCGACATCGACGCGCAATCCGAGCGGAAGCCTACGAGCGCGGCGACGGCTTGTGGGACATCGAAGCCTGCCTGACCGACCACAAGCCGCGCGATGTCGCGCTTGCGTCGGGCATCCGGCCCCAGGGCCTGCCGATCCACGAACTCTGGCTGCGCGTGACCATCGATCGTGACCTCAATGTCGTCGACGCCGAAGCGTCTTCGGAATGGGTGCCCTATCCCGGTCACTGTCAGTCCGCCCCGCCTGCCTATCGGGCCCTCATCGGGCTCAATCTCTTCCGCAATTTCCGCCGCAACGCGAACCGGCTGCTCGCCGGCGTCGCAGGCTGCTCCCATCTCACCGAACTGTGCGCCGTGCTGCCGACGGCCGCGATCCAGGCGTTCGCCGGTGATGTGTGGAACGTGCGCGAGGAGGGCGGCGAGGGGCCGGATCATGACGACGCGCACGCCGAACCGCCTTTCCAGCTCGGCCGCTGCCGGGCGCTGCGATTCGACGGCGAGGTCGTGCGGCAGTACTACCCGAAGTGGTATGGCCCGCTTCGGCCGGATTTGCCCGGTGAAGGCAGCACGAAGGAATGAACGGAAATCATTCGAAGAAGCGTCTTAAGCGACTTTTCATCCAACTCTCAGACTGAAGGGAATCACGCATGAAGATTCACGAGTACCAGGGTAAGGAAATCCTGCGGAAATTCGGAGTCGCGGTACCGCGCGGCAAGCCGGCGTTCTCGGTTGACGAGGCCGTCAAGGTGGCGGAAGAGCTCGGCGGCCCGGTATGGGTCGTGAAGGCTCAGATTCACGCGGGTGGCCGTGGCAAGGGCGGCGGCGTGAAGGTGGCGAAGTCGATCGAGCAGGTCCGCGAATACGCGAACCAGATCCTCGGCATGCAACTCGTCACGCACCAGACCGGTCCGGAAGGCCAGAAGGTCAACCGTCTGATGATCGAAGAAGGCGCCGACATCAAGCAGGAACTGTACGTCAGCCTCGTCGTCGATCGCGTGTCGCAAAAGATCGTTCTGATGGGTTCGAGCGAAGGCGGCATGGACATCGAAGAAGTCGCCGAAAAGCACCCGGAACTGATCCACAAGGTCATCGTCGAGCCGTCGACGGGCCTGCTGGACGCGCAGGCCGACGACCTCGCCGCGAAGATCGGCGTGCCGGCTGCTTCGATCCCGCAAGCGCGCGCGATCCTGCAAGGCCTGTACAAGGCATTCTGGGAAACCGACGCATCGCTGGCTGAAATCAACCCGCTGAACGTCTCCGGCGACGGCAAGGTCACCGCACTCGACGCGAAGTTCAACTTCGACTCGAACGCGCTGTTCCGCCACCCGGAAATCGTCGCGTACCGCGATCTGGACGAAGAAGATCCGGCTGAAATCGAAGCGTCGAAGTTCGACCTCGCGTACATCTCGCTCGACGGCAACATCGGCTGCCTCGTGAACGGCGCGGGCCTCGCGATGGCGACGATGGACACCATCAAGCTGTTCGGCGGCGAACCGGCGAACTTCCTGGACGTCGGCGGTGGCGCGACGACGGAGAAGGTCACGGAAGCGTTCAAGCTGATGCTGAAGAACCCGGGCCTGAAGGCGATCCTCGTGAACATCTTCGGCGGCATCATGCGCTGCGACGTGATCGCGGAAGGCGTGATCGCCGGTTCGAAGGCCGTGAACCTGAACGTGCCGCTCGTCGTGCGCATGAAGGGCACGAACGAGGACCTCGGCAAGAAGATGCTGGCCGATTCGGGCCTGCCGATCATCTCGGCGGACAGCATGGAAGAGGCTGCGCAGAAGGTCGTCGCGGCTGCCGCAGGCAAGTAACGCTATCGAATACGCATGGCGGCGCGGTTTGCACGCGACGCCCATCGAACAGAGGTCAAAATACATGTCGATTCTGATCAACAAGGACACGAAGGTCATCACGCAGGGCATTACCGGCAAAACCGGTCAGTTCCATACGCGCGCCTGCCGTGAATACGCAAACGGCCGCGAAGCATTCGTCGCGGGCGTGAACCCGAAGAAGGCCGGCGAAGACTTCGAAGGCATTCCGATCTACGCGAGCGTCAAGGAAGCGAAGGCGGAAACCGGCGCGACCGTGTCGGTCATCTACGTGCCGCCGGCAGGCGCGGCGGCTGCGATCTGGGAAGCGGTCGAAGCCGACCTGGATCTCGCGATCTGCATCACGGAAGGCATTCCCGTCCGTGACATGATCGAAGTGAAGGACCGCATGCGTCGCGAAGGCCGCAAGACGCTGCTGCTCGGGCCGAACTGCCCGGGCACGATCACGCCGGACGAACTGAAGATCGGCATCATGCCGGGTCACATCCACCGCAAGGGCCGCATCGGCGTCGTGTCGCGTTCGGGCACGCTGACGTATGAAGCCGTTGCGCAGCTGACGGCACTGGGCCTCGGCCAGTCGTCGGCAGTCGGTATCGGCGGCGACCCGATCAACGGTCTGAAGCACATCGACGTGATGAAGATGTTCAACGACGATCCGGATACGGACGCGGTCGTGATGATCGGCGAAATCGGCGGTCCGGACGAAGCCAACGCGGCCGAGTGGATCAAGGACAACATGAAGAAGCCGGTCGTCGGCTTCATCGCGGGCGTCACGGCGCCCCCGGGCAAGCGCATGGGCCACGCCGGCGCGCTGATCTCGGGCGGTGCGGATACGGCCGAGGCGAAGCTGGAAATCATGGAAGCGTGCGGCATCACCGTCACGCGCAACCCGTCGGAAATGGGCCGTCTGCTGAAGAAGGCGCTGTAATCATTTCCCCCGGGCTCGTCCTGCAGAAAACGCCGGCTTTGCCGGCGTTTTTTGTTATGCTGCCGCAATGAATTCGTAAGCACCGGGCATGCGTCCTGCATGTGCCGGCGATGAACCGGGTCGCCCTCGGAGCGGCCGCTGTCCTTTCCTCACCGCCATGCTCGAATTCCTGACCTCGCTGCACTGGGGCGCGATTCTCCAGATCGTCATCATCGATATCCTGCTCGGCGGCGACAACGCGGTCGTGATCGCGCTGGCCTGCCGCAACCTGCCGGCGAACCAGCGGCTGCGCGGCGTCGTCTGGGGCACCGCCGGGGCGATCCTGTTGCGTGTCGCATTGATCACGTTCGCGGTCGCGCTGCTCGACGTGCCATTCCTGAAGTTCGGCGGCGGGCTGCTGCTGCTGTGGATCGGCATCAAGCTGATGGCGCCGGCCGCCGACGCGCACGACAACATCAAGCCGGCCGACCGGCTGTGGGACGCCGTGAAGACGATCGTGATCGCCGATGCGGTCATGAGCCTCGACAACGTGATCGCGATCGCCGGCGCGGCCGAGCAGGCCGACCCGTCGCACCGGATCGCGCTCGTGATCTTCGGGCTCGTCGTCAGCGTGCCGATCATCGTGTGGGGCAGCACGCTGGTGCTGAAGCTGCTCGACCGTTTCCCGGTCGTCGTCGCGCTCGGCGCCGGGCTGCTCGGCTGGATCGCGGGCGGGCTGATCGTGAACGACCCGGTCGGCGATCGCTGGCCGGTGCTCGATACGCCGCCGGTGGTCTACGGCGCGAGCATCGCCGGCGCGCTGTTCGTCGTGGCGATCGGTTACGCACTCAGAAAACGCCGCAGTGCGCCGCACGCGCACTGACTAGGCCATCCGGCCGACTGCCGGCTTCGCCGCCCGCTGGCTACGATCGAGACGCCTGCCTGTATCGGCAGGCGTTTTTCGTTTCCGGAGCCTGTCCATGTTCGAAGCCTTTTCCGTTTCCCTGTTCCGTCGCGTGGCCGCCGACCTGCGGCGCGCGAACCGGCCATCGCCGCGCTGGCGGCCGGCCGGCTTCACGCTGATCGAACTGATGATCGTGCTCGCGATCGTCGGCGTCGTCGCGGCCTATGCGATTCCCGCGTACCAGGATTACCTCGCGCGGTCGCGCGTCGGCGAGGGGCTGGCGCTCGCATCGTCGGCGCGGCTCGCGGTCGCCGACAACGCGGCGAGCGGCACGAGCCTCGACGGCGGCTACAGCCCGCCTGCCGCGACCCGCAATGTCGAGTCGGTCGCGATCGACGGCGCGACCGGTCAGATTACGGTCGCGTTCACCACCCGCGTCGCCGCGGCCGGCACGAATACGCTGGTGCTCGTGCCGTCCGTGCCCGACAAGGCCGATACGCCCACCGCGCGCGTGCCGCTCAAAAAGGGCACGATACAAGCCGGCACGATCGCGTGGGAATGCTTCGCCGCCGGCAAGGATGCGTCGTCGCTGCCGGCACCGGGAGCCGGGCCGTTGCCGAGTAACGCCGCGACGTTGCCCGCGAAATATGCGCCTGCGGAGTGCCGCGCATAGGTCCGGCGCGGAACGATGGCGCCGGGGCATGCGGCCTGCCGTCCGCCGCTTCGGCCGGCGGGGCGCCGGCCCCGCGCCGGCTCGCGGAGCGACAGCCCCGCACAGAGCAGGGAAAGTTTTGTATAGTGCGCCGGTTGCTGACATCCGGTTCGCTCATGCCTTCTACTTTTTCCCGTTCGTTGTCGCTCGTTGCGCTGGCTGTCGCCCTGATCGTGCCGTACGCGATCACGAATCACACGTATCCGATCCCGACCTTCTATTCCGAGTTTTCCGCGCTGGTGCTGTATCTGCTGGTGGGCGTGTCCGTCGTGCTGCTCGCGCGCACCGGCCGTCCGGCCGAGCCGTTTGCCGCGCCGGCCGCGTTCGCGGTGCCGCTCGGCTTTGCGGTGGTGCTGCTCGCGCAGGTTGCGCTGATCCCGCTCAAGGTGCCGTCGATGAACTGGCTCGCGCTCGGGTATCTGGCCGCTGCGCTGGTCGCGATGCAGGCCGGCTATGCACTGGCGCGCGACGGGATGGCGGAAACGGTGTGGCCGATGATGGCCGGTGCGCTGCTCGTCGGCGGCGTGTTCGCGGTCGGTACCCAGATCGTGCAGCTGTTCCACCTCGAGTCGGCCGTCTCGCCGTTCGTCGTGGTGTACAACATCGCGGTCGACCGCCGTCCATACGGCAACATGGCGCAGGCGAACCATCTGGCCAGCTACATCGCCTTCGCGCTCGCGGGCGCGCTGTATCTGGTGCAGACGCGCCGGCTCGCGGTGTGGGCATGGCTTGCGCTGTCGCTCGTGCTGTCGGTCGGTCTCGCGCTCACGGTGTCGCGCGGGCCGTGGCTGCAGGTCGCGGTGATGGTCGTCGCGGGCTTCTGGATGGCGTGGGTCGAATCGCGCCGCACGCCGGGCAATGCACGCGCGTGGCTGATCCCGGTCGTGCTCGCGGCCGCCTTCATCGCGGTGAACGTCGCGGTGCGCTGGGCCAACGTGCACTATCACCTGAATCTCGCGGAGTCGGCCGCCGACCGGATGCGCGACGCCGGGCAGATCGCGCCGCGCCTCGCGCTGTGGAAGTACGGGCTCGCGATGTTCCGCGAGCATCCGCTGCTCGGGGTCGGCTGGGGCGAATTCCCGTCGCACCAGTTTGCGCTGGTGCGCACGCTCGGCGGCGTCGAGATCGCGAACAACTCGCACGACATCTTCATCGACCTGCTCGCGAAGTCCGGTCTCGTCGGGCTCGGTGTGCTCGCCGTCACGCTCGTCGCGTGGTTCGTGCGCGCGGTGCGTGCGCCGCAGTCGAGCATGCGCGTGTTCGGCTTCGCGCTGATCGGCATCCTGCTGATGCATGCGCTGGTCGAGTATCCGCAGCAGTACATGTTCTTCCTGCTGCCGGCGATGTTCGTGATCGGGCTGCTCGACGTGAAGCCGCTGCGCATCCTGCCGGGGCGGGCGGCCTTCGGGCTGTTCGCGGTGCTGTCGTTCGGCGGCGTGCTGGCGGCGGTGCCCGTGCTGCGCGACTACCAGCGCGCGGAAGTGCTCTATTACGGCAGCAGCCCGGCCGCGCAGTACCGCGATGCGCCGTCGCTGCTGTTCGGCGCGTGGGGCGATTACGGTGCGGCGACGCTGCTGCCGATTTCGCCGGACGATCTGCCGGCCAAGCTCGCCGCGCACGAGCGCGCGATCGCGCTGTTGCCCGGCGAGACGGTGCTGCGTCGCTACGCGGTGCTGCAGGCGCTGGCCGGCCGCGAAGCCGACGCGCTCGATACCGTCGCACGCCTGCATGTGTTCGCGAAGGAACTGAAGGACTGGCCGCAACAGCTGGCCGCGTTGTACAAGCTGTGCGACCAGGAGCCCGCGCTGAAGACGTTCAGGGCGGCCGTCGTCGCGAAATACGGGGAAGCGCCGGCCGACGAGGGCGACGACTCGGACGACGACGATTCGGATTGACGCCTGTCGTGCGCGCCGGAACGGGGAATTCCGGCGTCGATCGCGGGGGGCTTGAGGCGGCTGACGTCGGAGCCACACGACGTGGCCTGTCGCGCGGCAATCCGTCGGATCTCGATTACCTCGCGGATCGCGCGGATTCCGGCCGAACGAGCAGCGATTCGCGTCAACCATTGTCAAATTGACGCCGCTGACCTGGCGGCGCGTGCACAATGCGCGAAAGCGTTTGCGTGCCCGCAGGCGCCGGGCATCGCCGGTGCGAATACGGCAGATTTCCCGGCTATTCGGGCATTGCGCCGAGCAGGATCGCGGCCGAGCATCGCTCGGTCGTGCGGCCGTAACGGGGCGCCGGTCCGATGGCCGCGGCGCAGTGCGACACATGCGATGCGGCCGGGGAAGGCTGCCGGCCTGCGGTGCGTGTGCCCAGAACAGTGCTGAAGAACGATATTCGACCATGGCCATTCGCTCGACCTACCTGATCCTGCCTGCCGCCGCGATGCTGTTTTCCGGCTGCGCGATGTTGTCGTCATCGCAGGAAAGCAAGCTGACCTGCCACATTCCGCGGGCCGTCTATCCGGATACCGCGAAGCCGCTCACGCGTCCGGCGACGGTGCTCGTGCGCGCGCTGATGACGACGTCCGGCGAAGCGCAGAACGTCACCGTGACGACGAGCAGCCGCAATGCGGCGGCCGATCGCGCGGCCGTCGAAGCGATGACGCACGCGACCTGCGTGCAGACCGGCGCGACCGCGAATCCTTTCTTGCTGACCCAACCGTTCGTGTTCGAGCCGCAGCGCGGGCAGTGACGCGGGGCGGGCGCCGCGCCGTGGCGCGCGGTCCAGATTCAGTTCCGGGGTATCGGGTTCGTGCCGCGACAGTCCGGCGGGGCACGAATGGCGCGAACCCGTCGCGCGTCCGTCGATCAACGCATCGTGACGATGTTTTCCCGCGCTTGCCCGTCAGGGCCGGTTCACATGGGAACGGATAGCTGCCGGCACGGTGGCGCACCGGGGCACGCATACGGCAGCGGCGCAACGCATTTCACCGAATCGCTCCCCATCGGCGACGTGGTTTCCTGATGGTCTGTCGTCCGACCGGGAAATCACGACAACCATCGATTCCCCACGAGCTGCGCGCGAGTGCGTCGCGGCGGGCGCTCAACCCGCGACGTCTTCCGCCTTCCAGTCCCCCGACTTCCCACCGCGCTTCTCCCGCACGCTCACGTCGGTGATCACCATCCCGCGATCGACCGCCTTGCACATGTCGTAGACGGTCAGCAGCCCGACCTGGACGGCCGTCAGCGCTTCCATCTCGACGCCGGTCCGGCCGAACGTCTCGACCTGCACGACGCAGTGGACGCCCGGCAGCGCGTCGTCGAGTTCGAAGTCGACGGCCACGCGCGTCAGCGCGAGCGGATGGCACAGCGGAATGAGATCGGCCGTGCGTTTCGCGCCCTGGATCGCCGCGATGCGCGCGACGCCGAGCACGTCGCCTTTCTTCGCCTTGCCGTCGCGGATCAGCGCGAACGTGGCCGGCAGCATCCGGATCGTGCCGCGCGCGATCGCGATGCGTTGCGTTTCCTGCTTGCCACCGACGTCGACCATGTGGGCGTGGCCGGCGGCGTCGAAATGGGTGAGTCCTGACATGTCTTCCTCTGGTGGAACGGAGTGCGCGTGCACGTGCGTCGATCCTGCTTCGCGATCGGCAGGCCACCGGATGCCATACCGGCGCGACGAACCGATCCAACCGCTCAACGGGCGCCTATCATAGCAGCGGCGTTCGCGTTGCCGGAGGCGCAGATGACGCACGCGCGGTACGGGACAGTCATCGCGGCGCCGGTACAATGACCCGAATATTCAGACCAAACGCCGCGATGCGCGCCGCTCGCGCGGGACGGCGTCGTTTTCATCCTGCCATGCGTGTCAAACAGTTGCTTGCCGTGTCGCTGTCGGCGGCGCTCGCGCTACCGCCGGGCGGCCATGCGCAGAGCGCCTCCGCGCCGCCGCTCGAGCCGGCGGCCGGCGGCGCGACGTCGATTTCCACCGTGCCGTCCGGCATCGCGACCGGCGTGTTCGGCACGTACGGCGGCGCGGAGAGCCGGTTCTCGGGCGCGGGCGGTGCGTCGGCGCCGGTCGCGAGCCTGCGCGCGCCGCTGCGGGCACTGGAGCTGCCCGATCTAGGCGACGGCTCCGGCGGTGCGCTGACGCCGCGGGCCGAGCGCCGGCTCGGCGAGCGCGTGATGCGCGAAGTGCGGCGCGATCCCGACTATCTCGACGACTGGCTCGTGCGCGACTACCTGAACGCGATGGCGGCGCGGCTCGCGGCCGCGGCGGCGGCGCGCTACATCGGCGGTTACGCGCCGGACTTCGACCTGTTCCCGGTGCGCGATCCGCAGATCAACGCGTTCTCGATGCCGGGCGGCTTCATCGGAATCAACAGCGGGCTGGTGGTCACGACGCAGACGGAGTCGGAGCTCGCGTCGGTGGTCGGCCACGAGATGGGCCACGTGCTGCAGCGGCACATCGCGCGGATGATCGGCGCGAGCGAGAAGACCGGCTACACGGCGCTTGCGACGATGCTGCTCGGCGTGCTGGCCGGCGTGCTCGCGCGCAGCGGCGATCTCGGCAGCGCGATCGCGATGGGCGGACAGGCGTACGCGGTCGACAACCAGCTGCGCTTCTCGCGGTCGGCCGAGCGCGAGGCCGATCGCGTCGGCTTCCAGTTGCTAGCGGGAGCGGGCTACGACCCGTACGGCATGCCCGGCTTCTTCGAGCGGCTGGACCGCGCGTCGATGGGCGATGCGGGCGTGCCGGCCTATGCGCGCACGCACCCGCTGACCGGCGAGCGGATCGCCGACATGGAAGATCGTGCACGTCGCGCGCCATACCGGCAGCCACGCCAGTCGGCCGAATACGGGTTCGTGCGTGCGCGGCTGCGCGTCCTGCAGAACCGGGCGCCGACCGACATCTCGGCCGAGGCGCGGCGGATGCAGCTGGAGATCGACGATCGCACGGCGCCGAACGTCGCGGCGAACTGGTACGGCATCGCGCTCGCGAACACGCTGCTCGGCCAGTACGATGCGGCGGACAAGGCGCTCGCGTCGGCGCGCAGCGCGTTCGATGCGCGCGAGCGGCGCGACGACGATCCGGCGACCAGCTCGCCGAGCCTCGACGTGCTGGCCGCGGACCTCGCCCGCCGCGCGGGCCGGACCGACGACGCGGTACGGCTGTCGGCGCTCGCGCAGCGGCGCTGGCCGGCGTCGCACGCGGCGATCGTCGCGCACCTGCAGGCGCTGATCGCCGCGCGCCGCTTCGCCGAAGCGCAGACGCTCGCACGGGCGCAGGCGAAGGCCGACCCCGAACAGCCGGACTGGTGGGATTACCTCGCGAAGTCGAGCGACGGCAAGGGCGACGTGCTCGCGCGGCGTCGCGCGCTGGCGGAGAAGCTGGCGCTCGACGGCGCGTGGCCGTCGGCGATCCGGCAACTGAAGGAAGCGCGCGACGCGAAGGATGTGTCGTTCTACGAGCAGTCGATCATCGGCGCACGGCTGCTGGAATTCGAGGCGCGCTACAAGGAAGAGCGCGACGACGAGAAGAACGGCCGCGGGTAGCGGCCGTCGCGCGGCGAACGCGGAAGGCGCGGCGGCGGGTCAGTTGCCGCTGTCGGCGGCATCGCGTGCGTGGCGCGCCGGGCTGGGAATGTAGCCGAACCGCGCAGGCACGTCGGCGCACGCGATGCTGCCAAGCGGCAGCGAGCGGCCGTCGCGCCAGCGCAGCACGGGTGGCTCCGCGTCGAAATCCGCGTGGTCGGCGAACAGCCCGAGATCGTGATCGTGCAGTGCCGCGATGCGCGGCGGTGTGCCGGCATCGCGAAACAGCACGCCGCCGCCGTCATCGAGCCACGCTGCGTCCGGTTCGAACGGGGCGCCCGTCTGGTCGGTGAGCGCGAGCTGCCCGTCGCGTTCGGCGAGCCGCACGACCCACGGCGTATAGGCGAGTTCGACGTACACGCGCTGCGGCCCGTTCTGGAAGAACCACTGGCCCTGCGCGTCGCATTCGTAGTTGCGGCCGATGAACGCGTTCAGCGCCGCATGCCGGATCGGCGAGCCGAGCTCGCCGGCCGCCTGCGCCGCGTCGTCGCGCAGCCGCCATGCGCCGCGCCGGTCGAGCAGCAGCCAGCCGGTGCAATGCGGCACGTTCGGCCATTTGGCGAGTGCCTGCCTGACGATGTCATCCATGGTCGACGAATTTCGAGCAATAGCCGAACACCCGCGCCGACAGCCAGTCGAGGCGGCCGGGGAACGGCCCGGTCATGAAACCCGCATGGCCGCCGTGCGCGGGCTGGTCGAGCTCGACGGCGGGCGACACGTCGGCCGGGCCCGGCAGCGCCGATTCCGGCAGGAACGGGTCGTTGCGGGCGTTGAGGATCAGCGTCGGCACGTCGATCGCGGGCAGCAGCGGCCGCGTGGTCGCCTGCGTCCAGTAGTCGTCGGCGTTCGCGAAACCGTGCAGCGGCGCGGTCACGACCTCGTCGAAGTCGCGCATCGTCACGGCCTGCAGCATCGCGTCGCGGTCGAACAGCCCCGGATACTGGTCGAGCTTCGCGAGCGCCTTGCGCTTGAGCGTCTTCAGGAAGCTGCGTGTGTAGACCATCGCGAACCCCTGCGACAGCGCGCGGCCGCCCGCATGCACGTCGATCGGCGTCGAGATCGCGGCGGCGGCGCGCACGATCGACGTGTCGCTGCGATGCTCGCCGAGCCAGCGCAGCAGCACGTTGCCGCCGAGCGATACGCCGGCCGCGACCAGCGGCCCGCGATGCTGCGCGGCGAGCCGGCGCAGGATCCAGTCGACCTCGGCGCTGTCGGCGAGATGGTAGAAGCGCGGCTGGCGGTTGATCTCGCCGCTGCAACTGCGGAAGTGCGGCACCACGGCGTGCCAGCCGTTCGCGCGCGCGGTGGCCATCATCGCGAGCGCGTAGTGCGACGCGGAGCTGCCTTCGAGACCGTGGAACAGCACGAACAGCGGCGCGTCGGGCGCCGGCGCCGCGCTGTCGAGGTGCGCGACCCAGTCGAGGTCGATGAAGTCGTGGTCGGGGGTTTCCCATCGCTCTCGCCGGTAAGCGACAACCGGACGCCGCGCGAACAGCGCGGGCACGATGGTTTGCACATGGCTGTTGGGCAGCCAGCGCGGTGCGCGATAGCGCAGTGTGTCGTCGTCGGGGGCCGGGGCCCCGGTCAGCGGCGAGGTGGGCGGAGAAGCCGTACTCATGATCGCCCCGCTAATGCGTTGCTTCGTTCTTCGTCAGTGCAGCGGACCCTGCCCGTGACGGATCTTCGCGGCGAATTGTCCGGCCGCCTGTTCAGGAATCGGGCTCGCGTGGATGTGCGCGATGCGCCATTCGCCGCGTTCGTGGATCATCACGTACGTCGCGAAAACCATGTCGGGTTCGGCCGTCAGGTCGGCCTGCTGATGCGCTTCGGCGATCGTATAGACGACCGTGCCGAGGCTGTCGTACACGCGGATGTCGAGCGGCTCGATCGTGACCGGACGCGTCGCGAGCCGGTTGGCGAGCCCGCCGCGGATCTGGTCGAGGCCGTGCAGATGCTCGCCGTCCGCCCACACGCAGCTGGCGAAATCCTCGTCGATCCACAACGCCAGCAGCGCGTCGAGATTGGCATCCGCGACGGCCTGGTAGTAGGCGTTCAGCGTATCGGCAGCGGCTTCGAAGAGGCGGGCAAAACGTGGCATCGGGGTTGTCTCTCGCGCGCGTCGCGCGCCGTATTCAGCACGGCGGCCCGGATCGAGCCGCCGCACACCGGTGAATCGGATTGCCCGGCGCGCCGTGCGACGCTGCCGGTCAGGGTCAGCGCTGCCCGACGAGCATGCCGCGCAAATCGCCGAATACCTGCTCCGGACCGAGTTCGCGCAGGCACTTCAGGTGGCCGAGCGGGCACTCGCGTTCGAAGCAGGGACTGCATTCGAGATGCAACCATTGTACCTTCGCCAGCTCCGACAGCGGAGGGGTGTGGCGCGGATCGGTCGATCCGTACAACGCGACGAGCGGCCGGCGCAGCGCGGCCGCGACGTGCATCAGCCCGGAATCGTTGGTGACGACCGCGTTCGCGCGCGCGATCAGCGCGCACGCCTCGGACAACGACGTCTGCCCGCACAGGTTGCGCACGTTCGGCGCGTGGTCGGCGATCGCCTGCGCGGCCGCGGCATCCTTCTGCGAGCCGAGCGCGACGATCTGCGTATACGGGAACGACTGGTGCACGATGGTCGCGAGCGACGCGAAGTGCTCGGGCGGCCAGCGCTTGGCCGGGCCGTATTCGGCGCCGGGGCAGAACACGACGAGCGGCTTGCGTGTATCGAGATTGAAACGTGCGGACACCCGCGCCGTTTCGTTCAGGTCGGCGTCCAGGCGCGGGGCGGGCAGCGTCTTCATCGACTCGGGCAGCTTCGCGCCCGGCGCGTACGCGAGCGCCGCGTAGTGGGTCGTCATCGGCGGCCGCTCGCCCGACTTGTCGGGGTTCGCGTGGCGCACGTTGAGCAAGCCGTAGCGGTGCTCGCCCGTATAGCCGATCCGCAGCGGGATGTTCGCGAGCCACGGGATCACCGCGGACTTCAGCGAATTCGGCAATACGTACGCCGCGTCGTAGCCGACGTCGCGCAGGTCGCTCGCGAGCTGCCAGCGGCGCAGCAGCTGCAGCTTGCCGTGCGCGAGATCGGTCGCGTGGACATCGTGGATCTCGGGCATCCGCTCGAGCACGGGCGCGACCCACGAGGGTGCGACGGCATCGATCGCGATGCGGGGATGGAGTTTCTTCAGCAGCGCAAAAAGCGGCTGCGCCATCAATGCGTCACCGATCCAGTTCGGTGCGATAACCAGCGCTCGACGCATCAGGTCGACTTCCGATGTCGTAATGAAGCACGGCGCTCGGGCGCCGCGTTCGGGTTGCCAGAATGGGGAACGGCGGCGCACCGGACTTCCGGCTGCGCCGCCTTGCGGGTCGGTGGGCCTTCAGGCCCGGCCGCCGGGCTCAGTGGCCCTTGACGACCTCGCCGTCGCGCAGCTTGTAGCGCGTGCCGCAGTACGGGCAGCGCGCCTCGCCGTGCGACACGTCGATGAAGACGCGCGGGTGCGCGTTCCAGCGGGTCATGGCCGGGTTCGGGCAGTAGGCGGGAAGATCCTTGGCCGTCAGCTCGACCAGCGGCATTTCCTTGATTTCACTCATGAGACTTTCTCTTATCACTCTTGTGTGGGGCGGTCGGTCGCGCGGCGCGCTCAGACCTTCGTCAGCCAGTGCGCGTACTTCGCGTTCTTGCCCGACACGATATCGAAAAACGCCGACTGGAGCTTTTCCGTGATCGGGCCGCGCGCGCCGCTGCCGATCGTGCGGTTGTCGAGCTCGCGGATCGGCGTGACTTCGGCGGCCGTGCCGGTGAAGAACGCTTCGTCGGCCGTGTAGACCTCGTCGCGCGTGATGCGCTTCTCGATCACCTCGATGCCGGCGTCCTTCGCGAGCGTGATGACCGTGTCGCGCGTGATGCCGTCGAGGCACGACGACAGGTCGGGCGTGTACAGCTTGCCGTTGTTCACGAGGAAGAAGTTTTCGCCCGAGCCTTCCGACACGTAGCCGTCGACGTCGAGCAGCAGCGCTTCGTCGTAGCCGTCGGCCGTCGCTTCCTGGTTCGCCAGGATCGAGTTCACGTACCAGCCCGACGCCTTCGCGCGCACCATCGACACGTTCACGTGGTGGCGCGTGAACGACGACGTCTTCACGCGGATGCCCTTCGCGAGACCGTCTTCGCCGAGGTACGCGCCCCACGGCCATGCGGCGATCGCGACGTGGATCGTGTTGCCCTTCGCCGCCACGCCGAGCTTTTCCGAGCCGACCCAGATGATCGGGCGCAGGTAGCACGACTCGAGCCGGTTCTCGCGCACGACCGCGAGTTGCGCGGCTTCGAGCGTTTCGCGGTCGAACGGCACGTCCATCTGGAAGATCTTCGCCGAATTCAGCAGACGTTTGGTGTGCTCGGGCAGGCGAAAGATCGCGGTGCTGCCGTCGGCCGCCTTGTACGCACGCACGCCCTCGAAGACGCCCATGCCGTAGTGCAGCGTGTGGGTCAGGACGTGGATCTTGGCGTCGCGCCAGTCGATCAGCTTGCCGTCCATCCAGATCTTGCCGTCGCGGTCGGCCATTGACATAGGATTCTCCTGGAAGCGGTGAGGTGCTGCGGGTTGTATGCAGCGTTGAGCCGGAAAGACGCGTATTTTAGCGTCATTTGGCGACGATCCGGTCGGACGGCGCGGGGCCGGCGCTATAATCGTCCGGTACCGATTCCAATAACGATGGGTCGCACCGGCAGGAGGCGCCGGCGTCCCGACGAACCGCCCGCTGCGGCCCGCTTTCCCATGCTCGCTCGATTGTCCGCCACCGACCGCTTCGCGCTGATCCAGGGCGCGCGCGACTATTCCCCGACACTGATGGCGATCCTGTCCTGGGGGCTCGTCACCGGCATCGCGATGAGCAAGTCCGTGATGACGCTCGGGCAGGCGAGCGCGATGTCGCTGTTCGTCTACGCGGGCTCGTCGCAGCTCGCGGTGCTGCCGCTCCTCGCGGCGAAGCTGCCGATCTGGACCGTGCTGCTCACGGCCGCGATGGTCAACATGCGCTTCGTGATCTTCAGCGCCGGGCTGGCGCCGCATTTTTCCTACCTGCCGCTGTGGCGGCGTCTCGCGATCGGCTATTTCAACGGCGACGTGATCTACCTGCTGTTCCAGAAACAGGGCTTCGCGTACGGCCGCGTGCCGGGCAAGGAAGCCTATTTCTGGGGGATGGCGCTCGCGAGCTGGGCGTCGTGGCAGGTGTCGTCGCTCGCCGGCATCCTGCTCGCGAGCTTCTTTCCCGCGAGCTGGGGGCTGGAGCTGGCCGGCACGCTCGCGCTGATCCCGATCATGGTGTCGGCGGTCGCGAACCGCTCGACGCTCGCGGCCGTCGCGGTCGCCGGGATCGTGTCGCTCGTCGCGTTCGACCTGCCGTACCGGCTTGCGCTGCCGCTCGCGGTGCTCGCCGCGCTCGCGGCCGGCTGCACGGCCGACTTCTTCGTCGAGCGGGCCGACTGGCGGCGCATCCGTACCGAAACCGTGCACGAAAAGGAGATCGAATGAGCGCGACCGAGATCTGGATCGTCATCGTCGGGATGACGATCGTCACGGCGGTCACGCGCGCGCTGTTCCTGATCGGCGGCGAGCGCACCGTGCTGCCCGAACGCGCGCAGCGCGCGCTGCGCTACGCGCCGGCCGCCGCGCTGGTCGCCGTCGTGCTGCCCGACGTGCTCGAAACGCCGGCCGGCCTGTCGTTCGCGCTGTCCAACCATCCGTTCTACGCGGCGCTCGCCGGCCTCGGCTGGTTTTTGTGGCGGCGCAGCATGCTCGGTACGATCGTCGTCGGAATGCTCGTCTTCACCGCGTTGCGCCTGATCTTCTGATGGGCCGCCGTTCCGGCTCGCCCGGCGCCGCCCGGTTGCGTCGGCGAATTGCTGCGTTGCGGCAATATGTCGGTTCCGGCGCGCGATCCCAAATAGGCGGAATTCGCCGCCGCACGGGTCAGTCTGCCGGGTGGATCGGCTAGAATGCCCGTTCGAGATTTTTTACCCGTGCGCGTCATGCGAACCGCCAGCCACGGCCGCATCCGGCGCCCTTTCGCGGCAGCCCGCGCACGTCCAGCGTGAACCCCCTTTCCCCATCCACTACTTCAATCTGTTCAACATGAGCCAAGTCAAGCGTCTTACCGACCTGATCGCCGCCGGCCAGCTCGCCGGCAAGCGGGTGTTCATCCGCGCCGACCTCAACGTCCCGCAGGACGATCACGGCAACATCACCGAGGACACCCGCGTGCGTGCGTCCGTGCCGGCCATCCAGGCCGCGCTCGACGCCGGCGCGGCCGTGATGGTCACGTCGCACCTCGGCCGTCCGACCGAAGGCGAGTTCAAGCCGGAAGACTCGCTCGCGCCGGTCGCCAAGCGTCTCGCCGAGCTGCTCGGCCGCGACGTGCCGCTGGTGTCGAACTGGGTCGAGAACGGCGTGAACGTCGCACCGGGCCAGGTCGTGCTGCTCGAGAACTGCCGCGTGAACAAGGGCGAGAAGAAGAATTCGGACGAGCTCGCCCAGAAGATGGCGAAGCTCTGCGACGTGTACGTGAACGACGCGTTCGGCACCGCGCACCGCGCGGAAGCGACCACGCACGGGATCGCGAAGTACGCGCCCGTCGCGTGCGCGGGCCCGCTGCTGGCCGCCGAACTCGACGCGCTCGGCAAGGCGCTCGGCAACCCGGCGCGCCCGCTGGTGGCGATTGTCGCCGGCTCGAAGGTGTCGACCAAGCTGACGATCCTGAAGTCGCTGGCCGGCAAGGTCGACCAACTGATCGTCGGCGGCGGCATCGCGAACACGTTCATGCTCGCGGCCGGCCTGTCGATCGGCAAATCGCTCGCGGAAGCCGATCTCGTCGCCGAGGCGAAGGCGATCATCGACGAAGCGCGCGAGCGCGGCGCGTCGGTGCCGATCCCGACCGACGTCGTCACCGCCAAGGAATTCTCGCCGACGGCCGCGGCCACGGTGAAGCAGGTCGCCGACATCGAAGCGGACGACATGATCCTCGACATCGGCCCCGATACGGCCAAGGCGCTCGCGAGCCAGCTCGAGAAGGCCGGCACGATCGTGTGGAACGGCCCGGTCGGCGTGTTCGAGTTCGACCAGTTCGGCAACGGCACCAAGACGCTCGCCGAAGCGATCGCCAAATCGTCCGCGTTCTCGATCGCGGGCGGCGGCGACACGCTCGCGGCCATCGCGAAGTACGGCATTCACGACCAGGTCAGCTACATCTCGACGGGCGGCGGCGCCTTCCTCGAGTTCCTCGAGGGGAAGAAGCTGCCGGCGGTGGAAGTGCTCGAAACGCGGGCGGCCTGAGCGTGGCGGCGCGCGCAGGGGTGACGAAGGCCGCGCGCTCCGCGAAAGCGGAGCAGCCGGCCGGCGCGGGCAAGCGCAAACGCGCGCCCGCGCGGGCGAACACCGCCCCGCGCGCACCGGCGGCTGCCGGCGACGCGGCCGCACAGCACCACGAGATCCAGAACAAAGCGATGCCGGGCGCAAGCACCGGCACGCCCCCCGGAACGGCCGCCGCTGGGCCCGCCGATTCCGGCTCTCGCAGCGTTTCACCCAGCGCATCCACCTTGATCCAGATGAGGAGTTTCATGCAGCGCGCCACCAAGATAGTCGCCACGATCGGCCCGGCTTCCAGTTCGCCGGAGATTCTGCTGCAGATGATGCAGGCGGGCCTCGACGTCGTGCGGCTCAACTTTTCGCACGGCACGGCCGACGATCACCGCCAGCGCGCCGAAATGGTGCGCGAGGCCGCCCGCAAGGTTGGCCGCGAGATCGCGATCATGGCCGACCTCCAGGGCCCGAAGATCCGCGTCGGCAAGTTCGAGAACGGCAAGACCACGCTCGTGCCCGGGCAGCCGTTCATCCTCGATGCGGGCTGCGAGCTCGGCAACGACGAGCGCGTCGGCCTCGACTACAAGGAACTGCCGCGCGACCTGAAGCCGGGCGACCTGCTGCTGCTGAACGACGGCCTGATCGTGCTGACCGTCGAGCGCGTGCTCGGCGACGAAATCCACACGATCGTCAAGGTGGGCGGCGAGCTGTCGAACAACAAGGGGATCAACCGCCAGGGCGGCGGCCTGTCGGCGCCGGCGCTGACCGCGAAGGACATGGAAGACATCCGCACCGCGATGTCGCTCGGCGCGGACCTCGTCGCGGTGTCGTTCCCGAAGAATGCGACCGACATGGAAATGGCGCGCCAGCTCGCGAACATCGCGGGCGCGCCGTACGGCATCAAGCCGAAGATGATCGCGAAGATCGAGCGCGCGGAGGCGATTCCGGCGCTGCAGAGCATCCTCGACGCGTCCGACGGCATCATGGTCGCGCGCGGCGACCTCGCGGTGGAAGTCGGCAACGCGGCCGTGCCGGCGCTGCAGAAGCGCATGATCCGGATGGCGCGCGAGTCGAACAAGCTCGTGATCACCGCGACGCAGATGATGGAATCGATGATCCACGCACCGGTGCCGACCCGCGCGGAAGTGTCGGACGTCGCGAACGCGGTGCTCGACGGCACCGACGCGGTGATGCTGTCGGCCGAGACGGCCGCCGGCAAGTACCCGGTCGTCACGATCGAGACGATGGCGGCCGTGTGCGTCGAAGCGGAAAAATCCGAAGAAGTCGAGCTGGACAAGGATTTCCTCGACCGGACGTTCACGCGGATCGACCAGTCGATCGCGATGGGTGCGCTGTTCACCGCGTACCACCTGGGCGCGAAGGCGATCGTCGCGCTGACCGAATCGGGCGCGACCGCGCTGTGGATGTCGCGTCACTACACGCACGTGCCGATCTTCGCGCTGACGCCGCGCGTCGGCAGCGAGCGCACGATGGCGCTGTACCGCAACGTGACGCCGCTGCACGTCGACTTCAACAGCGACCGCGATTCGGCACTGCAGGCGGCGCTCGAGATCGTCGTCAAGCAGGGTTACGTGCAGCATGGCGACATGGTCGTGCTGACCGTCGGCGAGCCGATGGGGCAGGCGGGCGGCACCAACACGCTGAAGATCGTGCGGGTCGGCGAGCACTATTGAGCGCCGGCTGAGCCTCGCTGAGCCGGCCTGCGAGCCGGCGACCCGGATCGGTCGAGGCTGATCCGGCACCGTTTTTGCGCAAAAAGCCGCGCGGGGTCCGAAGCCCCGCGCGGCTTTTTTTCTCCTTTTTGGCCGCATTGTGCCGTGCGAACGTAACAAATTGCGAGCGGGGGCCACCGGGCGGTCGGAATCGGAGGCGCTTCGCGATAAAATGCGGCTATTCGACGCTCAGCCGCGCCGCGCTGCCCCGGTCCAGACCCGGGCAGGTGCCGCGCCGGCGTCAGGGCGCACCGGTTTTCATTCCAAGGAGTTCCACAATGCCTCTCGTATCAATGCGTCAATTGCTGGACCACGCGGCAGAGCACGGTTACGGCCTGCCGGCCTTCAACGTGAACAACCTGGAGCAGGTCCAGGCGATCATGGCGGCGGCGGACCAGGTCGGCGCGCCCGTGATCATGCAGGCATCGGCCGGCGCGCGTAAGTATGCGGGCGAGCCGTTCCTGCGCCACCTGATCGAAGCGGCGGTCGAATCGTATCCGCACATCCCGGTCGTGATGCACCAGGATCACGGCCAGTCGCCGGCCGTCTGCACGGCCGCGATCCGCAGCGGCTTCACGAGCGTGATGATGGACGGTTCGCTCGAAGCCGACGGCAAGACGGTCGCGTCGTACGAGTACAACGTCGACGTGTCGCGCAAGGTCGTCGAGATGGCGCACTCGATCGGCGTGACGGTCGAAGCCGAACTCGGCGTGCTCGGCTCGCTCGAGACGATGAAGGGCGACAAGGAAGACGGCCACGGCGCGGAAGGCACGATGACCCGCGAGCAGCTGCTGACCGATCCGGAGCAGGCCGCCGACTTCGTCAAGCTCACGCAGTGCGATGCACTCGCGATCGCGATCGGTACGTCGCACGGCGCGTACAAGTTCTCGAAGAAGCCGACGGGCGACATCCTGTCGATCCAGCGCATCAAGGAAATCCACGCGCGCATCCCGAACACGCACCTCGTGATGCACGGTTCGTCGTCGGTGCCGCAGGAACTGCTGGCCGAGATCCGCGAATTCGGCGGCGACATGAAGGAAACCTACGGCGTGCCGGTCGAGGAAATCCAGGAAGGCATCAAGCACGGCGTGCGCAAGATCAACATCGACACCGACCTGCGTCTCGCGATCACCGGCGCGATCCGCCGCTACCTGTTCGAGAACCCGGGCAAGTTCGATCCGCGCGACTACCTGAAGCCCGCGCGCGAAGCGGCGAAGAAGGTGTGCGTCGACCGTTACCTCGCGTTCGGCTGCGAAGGCCAGGCCGGCAAGATCAAGCCGGTGTCGCTCGACAAGATCGCCGAGCAGTACAAGTCGGGCGCGCTCGCACAGGTCGTGCGCTGAGACTGTAGTACGATTTGCCCCGCCCGGTTCTGCCGCCGGGCATGGGCTGGCCGCCCGGCGGGCCGGATCCGATCCGGCCCCGGCAGCCGTTCCGTCCGGCCGAACAAGGGCCGGCCGGCAGCCGTCGGGGCGCTGCG
Organism: Burkholderia sp. IO2; assembly: GCF_029522185.1. Taxonomy (NCBI): domain Bacteria; kingdom Pseudomonadati; phylum Pseudomonadota; class Betaproteobacteria; order Burkholderiales; family Burkholderiaceae; genus Burkholderia; species Burkholderia sp. IO2. Next base: position 152,487 of record NZ_JAKWFH010000008.1, read on the forward strand.
CCCGCCGGTTCGCCGACGTATTGCAAGACCGCCGTTCCCGCCTGCCGCGGGGAACGGCGTTTCCCTTTTTGTTTGGCTCCTTATCTGCGAAAAGACGATGTCTACCCTTTACGAATCCACGCTCCGTTCGCTGCCGCTCCTCGGTCGCGGCAAGGTTCGCGATAACTACGCGGTCGGCAACGACAAGCTCCTGATCGTCACGACCGATCGCCTGTCGGCGTTCGACGTGGTGATGGGCGAGCCGATTCCGAACAAGGGCCGCGTGCTGAACCAGATGGCGAACTTCTGGTTCGACAAGCTCGCGCACATCGTGCCGAACCACCTGACGGGCGACGCGCCGGAAGCGGTCGTCGCGGCCGACGAAGTCGAGCAGGTGAAGGGCCGCGGCGTGGTCGTCAAGCGCCTCGAGCCGATCATGATCGAAGCGGTCGTGCGCGGCTACCTGGCCGGCAGCGGCTGGAAGGAATACCAGGCGTCGGGCGCCGTGTGCGGCGTGCAGCTGCCGGCAGGCCTGCAGAACGCGCAGAAGCTGCCGGAGCCGATCTTCACGCCGGCCGCGAAGGCCGAGATGGGCGAGCACGACGAGAACATCACGTTCGAGGAAACCGAGCGCCGCATCGGCACCGAGCTGGCCGCGACGATCCGCGACATCTCGATCAAGCTGTACAAGGAAGCGGCCGACTACGCGGCGACGCGCGGCATCATCATCGCCGACACGAAGTTCGAATTCGGCCTCGACAACCACGGCAAGCTGTACCTGATGGACGAAGTGCTGACCGCCGATTCGTCGCGCTTCTGGCCGGCCGACCAGTACGAAGTGGGCACCAACCCGCCGTCGTTCGACAAGCAGTTCGTGCGCGACTGGCTCGAGGCGCAGCCGTGGGGCAAGACGGCGCCGGCGCCGGCGCTGCCGGCCGACGTCGTCGAGAAGACGGCCGCGAAGTACCAGGAAGCGCTCGAGCGCATCACGGGCCAGTCGCTCGCCTGATCGGGACAGATACGACATGAGCGAAATCCAGACTGCCCACACGCACAGCGCGCCGCTCGTCGGCGTGCTGATGGGCTCGAGTTCCGACTGGGACGTGATGAAGCATGCGGTCGCCATCCTGCAGGAATTCGGCGTGCCGTACGAAGCGAAGGTCGTGTCCGCGCACCGGATGCCCGACGAGATGTTCGACTATGCGGAGAAGGCGCGCGAGCGCGGGCTGCGTGCGATCATCGCGGGCGCCGGCGGCGCCGCGCACCTGCCCGGCATGCTGGCCGCGAAGACCACGGTGCCGGTGCTCGGCGTACCGGTCGCGAGCAAGTACCTGAAGGGTGTCGATTCGCTGCACTCGATCGTGCAGATGCCGAAGGGCGTGCCCGTCGCGACGTTCGCGATCGGCGAGGCCGGCGCCGCGAACGCCGCGCTGTTCGCGGTGTCGATCCTGTCCGGCAACTCGGTCGACTACGCGAACCGGCTCGCCGCGTTCCGCGTGCGCCAGAACGAAGCCGCGCACGCGATGGTGCTGCCGCCGCTGGAATGACGGCATGGCGCGCGGCCGCACGACGCGGCCGGCGCCGGATTTTCCCACTGCGGCGGGCCGTTCCGCGTTCCGCCGCGACCGACCACTGACATGACCGCAACTCCTGATTCCGTTTCCCCGATCCTGCCCGGCGCGTGGCTGGGCATGGTCGGCGGTGGCCAGCTCGGCCGCATGTTCTGCTTTGCCGCCCAGTCGATGGGCTATCGCGTCGCGGTGCTCGATCCCGATCCGACGAGCCCCGCCGGCGCGGTCGCCGATCGCCACCTGCGCGCGGCGTACGACGACGAAGCCGCGCTCGCCGAACTGGCCGGCCTGTGCGAGGCCGTATCGACGGAGTTCGAGAACGTGCCGGCCGCGAGCCTCGATTTCCTCGCGCGCACGACGTTCGTCGCGCCGGCCGGCCGCTGCGTCGCGGTCGCGCAGGACCGGATCGCGGAGAAGCGTTTCATCGCGGCATCGGGCGTGCCGGTCGCGCCGCACGTCGTGATCGAATCGGCGGCGGCGCTCGCCGCGCTCGACGATGCGGCGCTCGACGCGGTGCTGCCGGGCATCCTGAAGACGGCCCGCCTCGGGTACGACGGCAAGGGCCAGGTGCGGGTCGCCACCGCGCAGGAAGCGCGCGACGCGCATGCCGCGCTCGGCGGCGTGCCGTGCGTGCTGGAGAAGCGCCTGCCGCTGAAATACGAAGTGTCGGCGTTGATCGCGCGCGGCGCGGACGGCCGTTCGGCCGCCTTCCCGCTCGCGCAGAACGTGCATCACAACGGCATCCTCGCGCTGACGGTCGTGCCGGCGCCGGCCGCCGATGCGGCCCGCGTCGAGGAAGCGCAGCAGGCGGCGATCCGGATCGCCGATACGCTCGGCTACGTCGGCGTGCTGTGCGTCGAATTCTTCGTGCTGGAGGACGGTTCGTTCGTCGCGAACGAAATGGCGCCGCGCCCGCACAACTCCGGCCACTATACGGTCGATGCGTGCGCAACGAGCCAGTTCGAGCAGCAGGTGCGCGCGATGACGCGCATGCCGCTCGGCAACCCGCGCCAGCATTCGCCGGCCGCGATGCTGAACATTCTCGGCGACGTGTGGTTCCCCAACGGTGCGGCGGCCGATGCCGTCACGCCGCCGTGGGACACGGTCGCCGCGATGCCGGCCGCCCACCTGCACCTGTACGGCAAGGAAGAAGCACGTGTCGGCCGCAAGATGGGCCACGTGAACTTCACGGCCGAGACGCGCGACGAAGCCGTCGCCGCCGCCACCGCGTGCGCGCAACTGCTGCGCGTGCCGCTCGACTGAGGCGCCGGCCGATGTCCAGCGATCTCCCGAAGCACGTGACGCCCGCGCAGATCGACGCGGCCGCCGCGTTGCTCGACGCGGGCCAGCTCGTCGCGTTTCCGACCGAAACCGTCTACGGGCTCGGCGGCGATGCGGCGAACCCCGAGGCCGTCGCACGCATCTACGCGGCGAAGGGGCGGCCCGCGAACCATCCGGTGATCGTGCATCTGCCGCCGGGCGGCGATCCCGGTTACTGGGCCGACGACCTGCCGGCCGACGCGCACGCGCTGATCGACGCGTTCTGGCCGGGCCCGCTGACGCTGATCCTGAAGCGGCACGCGCGCATTCCGGATGCCGTGAGCGGCGGGCAGGATTCGGTCGGGCTGCGCTGCCCGTCGCATCCGGTCGCGCAGGCGCTGCTGGCCGCGTTCAGCGCGCGGCGCGGCGGCCACGGCGGCGTGGCTGCGCCGTCCGCGAACCGGTTCGGCCACGTGAGTCCGACGACCGCGCAACACGTGCGCGACGAATTCGGCGATACCGTGCACGTGCTCGACGGCGGCGCATCCGAAGTCGGCATCGAGTCGACGATTCTCGACCTGTCGCGTGGTTTCCCGGCGCTGCTGCGCCCGGGGCACGTGACGCCGCAACAGATCGCCGACGTGCTCGGCCGCGCCCCGAAGCTGCCGGACGGCAGCGATGCGACGGCCCCACGCGCGTCGGGCACGCTGAAAGCGCATTACGCGCCGCGCACGCCGCTCGCGCTGCTGCCGTTCGACGCGCTCGAGCCGCTGCTCGCGGCCGCGCAAACCGACGGCGAACGCCTCGCGCTCGTCGCCCGCGCGTCGCGTGCGGGACGCTGGGCGCAGGCTGACGGCGTGCACTTCGTCGCGGCGCCGGAAGATCCGCAAGCCTATGCGCGCGACCTGTACGGAATGCTGCGCGCGCTCGACCGGGCGCAGGTCGCGCGCATTCTCGTCGAGAAGCTGCCCGAGACCGTCGAATGGATCGCGGTCAACGATCGCCTCGGCCGCGCTGCCGCGGCGTTCGAAGCGCGCGACTGACGCAGCCACGCGCATCCGTCCACGCAAACAAAAAACGCCTGACCGGCGCGAACCGGTCAGGCGTTTTCGTTTGGGCGCGTAGTGAGCGGCTTACTTGCCGACGCCGGACTTCGCGATCTGCTGTTCGACGTACTGCGCGAACAGCGCATGCAGGCGCGTCGTCGGGTGGACCGTGTCGGCGAACATGTAGGTCTGGTCCGCGTTCGCGACCGTGTAGGTCTGCGGCGAGCAGAACAGCGACGAGCCGAACGCGGTCGCGTTCGCGACGCCGTACTGCGTGGCGGCCTGGACCATCGCCTTCAGGTTGCAGGCGGTGTCGGTGTTCGACACGCTGAAACCGTTCGACTGGTAGTTGGCCGCGATGCCGTCCTGCCACGTGAACGAATCGACCACCGCATATTTCGTCGGGTCGACCTTCAGCGCGGCGAGCGTACCGACGAGCGTCTTGTTGAACAGCCCGGACAGTTGCGTGAACGCGGCCTGCGTGCCGCCTTGCAGCGCGAGCGGCGTGCCGCCGATGTCCGGCACGTTCGCGACGAACACGTGGGTCGCGCCGGCCGCGACGATCTGCTGGACGATCCCGCCGAGCTGCTGCGCGGCCAGGCCGATCGCCTGCGCCGCCGCGAGCTGCGCGGCCGGCGTGTTGCCTTGCGCCTGCGCGACCTGGGCCTGGTAGAAGATGTCGTTCGCACCGCCGTTGATCAGCACGATCTGGCCGGCGTTGAAGCTGCCGTATTGCGACAGGTACTGCTTGACCTGGTCGGCGATCGGCGTGGTCGTCGCCTGCGCGTAGTCGGGATTCGGCACGCTCGCGTCCGCATGGCCGATGCCCGGCTGCAGCGTCACGCGCGAGCCGCCCTGCGCGTAGCCGAGGCCGCCGGTGGCCTGCAGCGGGATGCCGAAGCCGCCCTGGTTGGCGGGCTGCAGCGTGTCGCCGTAGTACTGCGCGACGTTCTGCGTCCATACCTGGCCCGGGTTGGTCGTGAAGCGGCCGCCGCCGAAGCCGAGCTTGATCTGCGAGTAGGTGCCGACGTCGGACAGGCTGTCGCCGAACGACACGATCTGCATCTTCACGCCCGACGGCGGCGTGTTCGATGCACTGCTGTTGTTGTCGTCACCGCCGCCGCATGCGGCGAGCAGCGCGAGCGCGGCGCCGGCGATCGCGACCTGCGCGGTGCGCAGCATGCGCTGCCGGGTGCGGGAAGGTGCGTGTTGTTGTGTCTGCATCGTTCGATCTCCTCGTAGATATGGCCTGATGTGTTGCTCATCTGCCGCGCGCCTGCTCGGTTCCGGGCTGCGCGGCGGCCGTTGGCTGAAACGGTTTATCGATCGCGCGCAGCCGCCAGCGGCACGGTGCGCGGATCCTGGTTCGCGGCCTCGGCAATCTGCGCATGATAAGCGCTCGCCCATTCGGGCGGGCCGAAAATCGCGCGCAGCTTGTTGCGCCATCCGCCGACGCGCAACGCGTCGGACGCCATCGACACCCACTCGTGAAACGTCGCGACGAGCGGGTTGTTCGAGCCGAGCCGCTCGACGATGCCGTACTGCGGCGGATCGTCGGGCGTTTCCTCGACATAGCTGCCGAACAGGCGATCCCAGATCACCAGGACGCCTGCGTAATTGCGGTCGATGTAGCGCGCGTTGCGCGCATGGTGCGCGCGGTGGATCGACGGCGTGTTGAGCACGTATTCGAGCCAGCCGAGCTTGCCGATCGCCTGCGTGTGCACGAAGAACTGGAACGCGAGGTTGATCAGCACGACGCCGACGACCTGTTGCGGCGGAAAGCCCGCGAACGCGAGCGGCAGCCAGAACAGCCACATGCCCGCGACCGGATACATCAGGCTCTGGCGGAACGCGGTCGAGAAATTCATTCGCTCGGACGAGTGGTGCACGACGTGCGCGGCCCACAGCCAGCGCACGCGATGGCTCGCGCGATGGAACACGTAGTAGAGGAAGTCCTGCGCGACGAACAGCACCGCGAACGACAGCCAGCCGTCGTGCCACGTGTAGACGCGATAGTGCCGGTAGCAGTACGCATAGACAGGAATCACGAACAGCCACGCGATCTTGTCGGCGCCCTGGTGCATCAGCGCGAGCGCCGCGTTGCACAGCGTGTCGCGCCACGCGTAGATACGGTCCTGCGCACGGGTGCGGGCGAGGTGCCAGGCCTCCCACGCGATGCAGAGCAGGAAGACGGGCGCCAGCGCGAGCAGAAGCAATTCGACGTCGAATCGCATGGGCGTGTGTCTCCTTCGTTCCCCTGCAAGCCATCAGGCCGGGCGTGTGGCCCGTTGTAGATATCGTCAGGCCAACAGCCTACGCAATCGCTACGCGCTAGGCGAGGGGGCAGCGTAGAGGGTTCCCTCTGAGGACAGGGTTTCTACGGAATCCGTACTGCACGGGGCCGGGCGGTGTGGCCCCGTTTTGAGGATGCGGCGAGTGCGCGAGGCGCCGCGCGACGGTGGCGGCGCGCGTTTCAAACCGCGCGGCGCGAAATTTCGCGGGTGACGCACTGCGGGGCCGCACGGGCCGCCGCGTCACGACGGCCCGCCGCGCGGTGTACGGATCGTCAGTGCGCGCCCGCGTAGATCCATTCGAGCAGCGTGTCGTGCGCGGCGCGCGCGGCTTCCGCGTGATCGTTGTTGATGAAGCTGACGACGATGTAGCTCTGGCCGTCCGCGCCGGCGACGTAGCCGGCGATCGCGCGCACGTCGCGCAGCGTGCCGGTCTTGATGTGCGCGTTGCCGAGCACGCCCGCGTTGGTGAGGCGGTTCTTCATCGTGCCGTCGATGCCCGCGATCGGCAGCGAATCGATGAACGCCTGCGCGACCGGGCTCGCGTTCGCGGCCTGCAGCAGCGCGGCGAGCGACAGCGCGCTCACGTGCTCTTCGCGCGACAGCCCCGAGCCGTTCTCGAGCACGAGGTCGGGCATCGCGATGCCGTTCTTCTGCAGGAACGCCTGGATCGCGCGGCTCGACTGCTCGGGCGTCGCGGGCGGCTTGCCGCTGACCGCGCCGATCGTCAGGAACAGGTTGCGCGCCATCACGTTGTTGCTGAACTTGTTGATGTCGTAGACGATGCTGCCGAGCACCGGGCTGTGATGCACGGCGAGCGGCCGCGCGGTGGTCGGCACCTTGCCTTCGCTCACGGGCCCGGCGATCGTGCCGCCGTCCTGCTGCCACAGCGCGAGGAAGCCGCGCGCGAAGAAGGTCGTGTGATCGAGGATCGCGAGGTTGGTCGTGTGCGCGCCGCAGCGCAGCGGGTAGTCGCCGGCGAACGACGCCGTCATGATTCCGCCGCCGGCCGTCAGCGTCGGGCGCGCGGCCGCGGCGGCCGCGCTGCACGAGCCCGAGCCTTCGACGAGCTGGTTGTCGATCGACAAGTCCGCGAGCGGCGGCAACACGTCGACGGCGACCTTGCCGTCGTCGCCCGGCGTGACCGTGAACGACACGGCCTTGAACGCGTACAGCAGCGGATCGGGGCCGACGTTGTACGGCGCGCTGGCATCGTCGTCGAACGACGGCAGGTCGCGCGTCGACGCCGCGAAATAACTCTTGTCGAGCACGAGGCCGCCGGCCACGCGCTTGACGCCGGCCTTGCGCAGCTTGTCGACGAGGTCGATCAGCTCCTCGGGCACGAGCTTCGGATCGCCGGTGCCCTTGATGTACAGGTTGCCCTGCAGCGTGCCGTCCGGGTCGACCGTGCCGTCCGTGTACGCGGTGGTGCGCCAGCGGTAGTCGGGGCCGAGGATCGACAGGCCCGAGAAGGTCGTCACGAGCTTCATCGTCGAGGCCGGCAGCATCGGCCGGCTCGCATTCCACGCGATCAGCGGCTGCGGATCGCCGACGCGCTCGACCACCACGCTCATCGCCGACGCCGGCACCTTCGCACGCTGCAACGCGACGAGCACGGAGGCCGGCAGGCCGGCCGCGCGTGCGGCCGGCGACACGACGGCGGTCTTGCGCGTTTCCTTGAGGGATTTCTTGCGGGCCTGGGCGGACGGCGCGAACGCGAGGGCCGTGCAGGTGGCGACGACGGCGGCCGCGCGCAGGCAGACGCGGGCGCGGGGGACGAACCGGGCGGAAAGATCGGAAATCGGCATGGGCGAATACGGGAAAAGCGGGGGGCTCGGGCAGGACGCGCGGGGGCGCCGAAGCGCACATTGTAGAGACAAGTCGGGGCAGGCCCCTTGCAATCCGCCTTACTGTTGCATTGCACGGTGCCGCGCACCCGATTCGCGGCGCTACAATGGTCGCCGTGTTTGACTCGCCCCATGGATGCGTGGCCCGATGCGGATTCTGCTTGTCGAAGATGATCGAATGATTGCCGAGGGCGTGCGCAAGGCGCTGCGCTCGGACGGCTTTGCCGTCGACTGGGTGCAGGACGGCGACGCCGCGCTGACGGCGCTCGGCGGCGAGACGTACGATCTGCTGCTGCTCGATCTCGGCCTGCCGAAGCGCGACGGCATCGACGTGCTGCGCACGCTGCGCGGGCGCGGGCTCGCGCTGCCGGTGCTGATCGTCACCGCGCGCGACGCCGTCGCCGATCGCGTGAAGGGGCTCGACGCGGGCGCCGACGATTACCTCGTCAAGCCGTTCGATCTCGACGAGCTGGGCGCACGGATGCGCGCGCTGATCCGCCGTCAAGCGGGGCGCAGCGAGTCGCTGATCCGCCACGGCGCGCTGACGCTCGATCCCGCGTCGCACCAGGTGACGCTCGACGGCGCGCCTGTTGCGCTGTCCGCGCGCGAGTTCGCGCTGCTCGAGGCGCTGCTCGCGCGGCCGGGCGCGGTGCTGTCGAAGAGCCAGCTCGAGGAGAAGATGTACGGCTGGGGCGAGGAGATCGGCAGCAACACGGTCGAGGTCTACATCCACGCGCTGCGCAAGAAGCTCGGTTCGGACCTGATCCGCAACGTGCGCGGGCTCGGCTACATGGTCGTCAAGGAAAGCTGACGCGTGCGGTCGATTCGTCATCAACTGCTGATCTGGCTGCTCGCGATCGTCGTCGCGGGCGTGGGCGCCGCGGGCTGGCTCATCTACCGGCAGGCGCTCGCCGAGGCGAACGAGCTGTTCGACTACCAGTTGCAGGAAATCGCCGCGGCGCTGCCGTCGGAGCCGTTCTCGCAGGTGTTCGGCTCGCGCACCAACGGCGACGAAGGCATCGTGATCCAGATCTGGAATCGCAACGGCGTGCTGATGTACTTCTCGCATCCGCGTGCGCCGATCGCGCCGCGCGCGGAGCTCGGCTTCTCGACCGAACGCACCGATCGCGGCGAATGGCGCGTGTACGGCGCGATCGTCGGCGACAACGTCGTGCAGCTCGCGCAGCCGCTGTCGGTGCGCAACCGGCTCGCGGCGAACGTCGCGCTGCGCACGCTGTGGCCGCTGATCGTGCTGCTGCCGTTCCTCGGCGCGGCCGCGTGGGGGATCGTCGGGCGCGGGCTCGCGCCGCTCGGCCGCGTGACGCGCGCGGTCGAGGCGCGCCGGCCGGAAGCGCTCGATCCGCTGCCCGACGCGCGCCTGCCGCTCGAGGTGCAGCCGCTCGTGCGGGCGCTGAACGGGCTGCTCGCGCGACTGTCGGCGGCGCTCGACACGCAGAAGGCGTTCGTCGCCGACGCCGCGCACGAATTGCGCACGCCGCTCGCGGCCGTGCAGATCCAGGCGCAGCTCGTCGCGCGCGCGAAGGACGATGCGTCGCGCCGCGAGGCGATCGCGGATCTCCAGGACGGCGTGTCGCGCGCGACGCGGCTCACCGAGCAACTGCTCGCGCTCGCGCGCGCCGAGCCGGACGGCGCGACGATGCGCGAGCCGGTCGACCTGCAGGCGCTGCTCGCCGAATGCGTGGCCGCGCATGCGCCGCTCGCGCAGCGGCGCGACATCGATCTCGGCTTCGAGGAAACGCGCGCGGCGAGCGTCGTCGCGGACGTCGGCGCGCTGCGCGTGATGTTCGGCAACCTGCTCGACAACGCGGTGAAATACACGCCGGACGGCGGCCGCATCGACGTATCGCTGACGCGCGACGCGGCCGGCCGCGCCTGCGTGCAGATCGGCGACAGCGGGCCGGGCATTCCGGCCGACGAGCGCGAGCGCGTGTTCGACCGCTTCTATCGCGACAGCACGGCACGGGCACGCACCGACGTGTCGGGCAGCGGGCTCGGGCTCGCGATCGTCAAGCGCGTGGCGGCGCAGCAGGGCGCGACGGTGTCGCTCGGCGATGCGGCCGCGGGCGGCCTGCTCGTCAGCGTCGTGTTCCGCGATGCCGAGATGCCGGCCCCGGCTTCGCAGCCGTCCGAAACCGTCTGAAGGGGCGGCGCGGGCAGCCGCTTAAGCCCCGCTTAAGGCTGATTAAGCCTCCTTTAAGTCAGGGTCGTTACGCTGCGTCCTAACAAAGAGGAGGTCCTACGATGAACACCCGATTCCTTGCGCGCGGCGCCGTCGCGGTCGCCGTGGCGGCCGCCCTGTCGGCCGGCTATTTCGCCGGCACCCGCCGCGCCGATCCGCAGATCATCACGCCCGCGCAGGCGGCCGCATTGATGCCGGCCGAAGCTGCCGCCAAGACCGGCATTCCCGATTTCTCCGGGCTCGTCGAGACCTACGGCCCGGCGGTCGTGAACATCAGCGCGAAGCATGTCGTGAAGCAGGTGGCGCGGCGCGCGCCGCAGCCGCAACTGCCGATCGATCCGAGTGACCCGTTCTACCAGTTCTTCAAGCACTTCTACGGCCAGGTGCCGGGCATGGGCGGCGACGCGCAGCCGGACGACCAGCCGAGTGCCAGCCTCGGGTCGGGCTTCATCGTCAGTTCCGACGGGTACATCCTCACCAATGCGCACGTGATCGACGGCGCGAACGTCGTCACGGTCAAGCTGACCGACAAGCGCGAATACAAGGCGAAGGTCGTCGGCTCCGACAAGCAGTCCGACGTCGCCGTGCTGAAGATCGACGCGAGCGGCCTGCCGACCGTGAAGATCGGCGATCCGGCGCAGAGCAAGGTCGGCCAGTGGGTCGTCGCGATCGGCTCGCCGTACGGCTTCGACAACACGGTCACGTCGGGCATCATCAGCGCGAAGTCGCGCGCGCTGCCGGACGAGAACTACACGCCGTTCATCCAGACCGACGTGCCGGTGAACCCCGGCAACTCGGGCGGCCCGCTGTTCAACCTGCAGGGCGAGGTGATCGGCATCAACTCGATGATCTACTCGCAGACGGGCGGCTTCCAGGGCCTGTCGTTCGCGATCCCGATCAACGAGGCGATCAAGGTGAAGGACGAGCTCGTGAAGACGGGCCACGTGAGCCGCGGCCGGCTCGGCGTGGCCGTGCAGGGGCTGAACCAGACGCTCGCGAGCTCGTTCGGGCTGCAGAAGCCGGACGGCGCGCTCGTCAGCTCGGTCGACGCCAACGGTCCGGCCGCTAAGGCCGGCCTGCAGCCGGGTGACGTGATCCTGTCGGTCAACGGTTCGCCGGTCGCCGATTCGACGTCGCTGCCCGCGCAGATCGCGAACCTGAAGCCGGGTTCGAAGGCCGACCTGCAGATCTGGCGCGACAAGTCGAAGAAGTCGATCACCGTGACGCTCGGCGCGATGGCCGACGCGAAGCTCGCATCGAACGACGGCGGGCCGGTCGAACAGGGCCGCCTGGGTGTCGCGGTGCGGCCGCTGTCGCCGCAGGAACGCAGCGCCGACAACCTGTCGCACGGGCTGATCGTGCAGCAGGCCGGCGGGCCGGCCGCCAACGCGGGCATCCAGCCCGGCGACGTGATCCTCGCGGTGAACGGCCGTCCGGTCACGAGCCCCGAGCAGTTGCGCGACGCGGTGAAGGGCGCGGGCAACAGTCTTGCTCTGTTGATCCAGCGCGATAATGCACAGATCTTCGTGCCGGTCGACCTGAGCTGACCGGCCACGGCCGACGGCCGGCCTGGCCGGCCGTGGCGGGCGCCACCGCCGCCGCTCGATCGAACGAACGCGTGACGCCGCGCCCCGTATGTGTTCCGACCCCAAGGAGAGAGCCATGCAATATCTACGCAACGTGTCCCGATTTGCCGTCGCCGCGGCGCTGACCGCCGGCCTCGCAGCCGGTGCGACCGGCGCGTACGCGCAGTCGGACGGCTTGCCCGCCGCGCGCCAGCAAGGCGATGTCACCTTCGTGTCCGGCGGTGTCGGGCAGGACGAATCGACGGCGTTCCAGCGCAACGAGTCGCAGTGGCCGCTGGCGCTGCGCTTCACCGGCAAGGGCGGCGAGTTCCTGGCCGACGTCCATGTCCGGATCGTCGACGGCAAGGGCGCCGAGGTGCTGAAAACCGACACGCGCGGGCCGTACATGCTCGTGAAGGTGCCGCCGGGGCGCTATACGGTGCACGCGTCGTACCAGGGCAGCGACGAATCGCGCGCCGTCACGGTCGGCGCGAAGGGCGGCGCGAAAGCCGCGTTCCAGTGGAGTGCGCAGTAGCCCGTCGCGCGCGGCCGGGCTCCCGGTCGCGCAATCGGACGAAGTTTCGCCCATAATGAAAGCCACGGCATGCGTGCCGTGGCTTTTTCGTTTCCTGCCCCCGGCCTGACGCCGCCCGAAGGAGAAACGATGTCCGATGCAGCCGACCCCCGACTCGAAATCGTGCCGAACCGTCATCGCGTGCGCGTGATTCATCGCGGCATCACCTATGCCGATTCGCACGGCGCGCTGACCGTGCGCGAGGCGGGGCTCCCGGACATTCATTACCTGCCGCGCGGCGACGTCAACATGCGCCGGCTCGTGAAATCGGGCGTCACGTCGGCCTGCCCGTTCAGGGGGCAAGCCGTGCATTTCGACTTGCAGACGGAAGACGGCGTGATCGAGAACGCCGCATGGAGTTACGAAGAACCGAAGGAGGCGGCGGCCGTGCTCGCGCACTACGTCGCCTTCGATGTCGCACGGGTCGACAGTCTCGTCGAGACGTCCTGATGCGGCGCGCGTTCATCGGGGAGGCGTCATGGAACTGAACGACACGTTACGCGTACCGCTCGCGCCGCCTGTCGTGCGGGATGCGCTGAAGGATCTCGCGCTGCTGCGGGCGAGCTTCGACCATTGCGAATCGTTCGTGAAACTCGCGCACGGCGAGTTCGCGCTGACGATCACGGTGCCGCTCGGCCCGCTGCGCGCCCGCTACGACGTGCGCGCGCATGCGGCCGCCGAGCAGGGCGACGCCGAAGGTCGGCCGCGCCGGGTGCTCAACTTCAAGGCGCGGGCCGACGGCCTCGGCGCGCTGCGCGGCCAGGTCGAACTGGTGCTGACGCCGGATGACGATGCGAACGCCACGCGGATCGAATACGTGGTCTGGGCGACGGCGAGCGGGCCGCTCGCGGAGTTGCCGGCGCGGCAGATCGACAATGCGCTGCGCGAATGGACCGACACGTTCTTTCGCGAGTTCTGCGCGGTCGTGCAGGCGAAGCACGGTCTCGCGCCGAATCGCGCGCGCGCCCCCGCGCAGCGCCGCCAGCATGTCTTCCTGCGGCCGGCGTCGCTGGTGGCCGCGACGAAGCGTTCGCTGCCGCCGCACCTCGGCGGCGCGCTGAGCGGGCGGGCGGCGAGCGCGCTTCCGCATCGCGATTCGGGCACCGTGCCCGTATGGGCCTGGGCGGCGATGATCGTGTTCGTCGCGTTGCTGCTTTACGCGGCGCGCTGGATCAACGGCGGCTGAGCGGCTGCCCGGTTCCGCTTCGAGGCCTGCCCGCCACGCACGCGGCCGGCGTCACTGTCCCGCGTCGGCACGCGCTCCGGCGCCGCGAAATTCCCTTCGATACGCAGACGGCGACGTGCCGAGCGCGCCCGCGAAATGCTGGCGCAGCGACACGCTCGAGCCGTAGCCGGCCGCCTGCGCGATCGCGTCGATCGACTGCCCGGTGGTTTCGAGCAGATGCTGCGCACGCGCAAGCCGTTCGGCCTGCAGCCACGCGGTGACGGTCGTGCCCGTCGCCTGGCGGAAGTGGCGCGTGAACGTGCGGCGGCTCATCAGCACGCGTTCGGCGAGCGAATCGACGCTGTGCGCGGCGTCGAGATGCGCGCGCACCCAGTCGAGCAGGCCCGCGAGCCGTGCATCGCGCGGGTGCGCGGCGACCGGCTGCGGTACGTATTGGGCCTGTCCGCCCTGGCGGTGCGGCGGGATCACGAGGCGGCGCGCGATCCGGTTCGCGGCGTCCGAGCCGAAGCGCCGCCGCACGACGTGCAGGCAGCAGTCGAGGCCGGCGGCCGTGCCGGCCGACGTCATCAGGTTGCCGTCGTCCACGTAGAGCACGTCGGGATCGAGTTTCACGCGCGGAAAGCGTTGGGCGAAATCGTCGGCCCACGCCCAGTGCGTGGTGGCCGGACGGCCGTCGAGCAGGCCGGCCGCGGCGAGCACGTAGGCACCGAGGCACAGGCCCACGAGCTCCGCGCCGCGCGCGGCGACCACGCGGACCGCATCGAGCAGCGCGTCGGGCGGCGCTTCGTCCGGGTCGCGCCAGGACGGCACGATGACGATGTCCGCGTCGTCGAGCGCGTCGAGCCCGTACGGTGCGGTGATCGTGAAGCCGCCCGTCGTCGCGAGCGGGCCGCGCTCGGCCGAGCAGACGCGGAACTCGAACGCGGGCGACGCGGCCGCATCACGTTCCTTGCCGAACACGACCGATGGCACGGACAGGTGGAACGGACTGATGCCGTCGTACGCGATCACGGCGACGATGGTCGGAACGGACGGGGCGGGCGACGCGGCGGCGAGCATGGCGGATTCCGGAAAGGTGATGGCCCGATTTTATCGAAGAATGGCTATCGGGCCACTATCGGCATACGCGCTGCGGCCCGACAATGCATCCCATCGCACTGCTGGCCGCCCTGCTCCGGGGCGGGGCAGCGCCTCCCGACCAGGAGTCCGCCATGCTTGCCGCCGCGTCGCCCGCCGTCCCGCAATCCGCTTCCCGTCCCGCTGCCCGCCGCGCACTGATCGTGATCGACGTGCAGAACGAATACGTGACGGGCAACCTGCCGATCGAATATCCGCCGCTCGACGTGTCGCTCGCGAACATCGGCCGGGCGATCGACGCCGCGCACGCGGCCGGCGTGCCGGTGATCGTGGTTCAGCACGTCGCGCCGGCCGGTGCGCCGATCTTCGCGCCCGGTACCGACGGCGTCGCGCTGCACACGGTGGTCACCAGCCGCCCGTACGCGCACCTGATCGAGAAGGCGCAAGCGAGCTCGTTCGCCGGCACCGATCTCGCCGCGTGGCTCGACGCGCACGGAATCGACACGCTCGCGGTGACCGGCTACATGACGCACAACTGCAATGCGTCGACGGTCTATCACGCGGCGCATGCGGGGCTGAAGGTCGAATACCTGAACGACGCGACGGGCGCGCTGCCTTACGAGAACGAAGCGGGGGCGGTGAGCGCCGAAGAGATTCACCGCACGTACGCGGTGGTGTTCCAGTCGAATTTCGCGGCGGTGATGTCGACCGACGCGTGGATCGCGGGGCTCGCCGGCGCACCGATGCCGGCGCGCGATTCGGTCGCCGCGTCGAACCGGCGGGCCCGCGCGCGGCGCGCGAAGGCGGCCTGACCCGGCACGGCGACGCGGCGCGCGATGCGCCGTGCCGTCAGTCGCGGTCCTTCAGCATCGCCGGGCTGTAGCGCAGCATGTCGAAACAGCCGTCGACGAGCTTTTCCGCATGCTGCTCGGCGTCGATCTCGTCGGGCAGCATCAGCATGTCGCGCACGAAGCCGCTGACCAGTGTGTGCAGCATCAGCGTCGCGCGCCACGTGTCGAGCCGCTCGGGCAGCAGCTTGAGCCCCACGGCCACCGCGAGATCGGCGTCGATCATGTGCAGCGCCTCGCTCATCCCCGCGCGGTTGCGCTGCAGCAGCGGCTCCATGTCCGCGACGTACTCGCACTTCATGAACAGGATGCTGAACACGCGGCGCAGCTGCGGGTCGCGCTGCACGCCGAGCAGGCACCAGATCAGGATCTGGCGCACCTTCTCCAGCGGATTGCCGCCCGGCGCGTCGAGCGGCATCCGTTTCAACTCGTCGATCGGCAGGAACACGCGGTCGAACATCGCATCGAACAGTTCGCTCTTGTTCGCGAAATGCCAGTAGATCGCGCCGCGCGTCACGCCGGCGTGCTGCGCGATGTCCGCGAGCGACGTGTGCGACACGCCTTTCTCGAAGAACACGTGTTCGGCGGCGTCGAGAATGCGATTGCGCGTCTCGAGCGCCTCCTCCTTGGTACGTCTGACCATGTGCAGGCCTGATTGGATCGATCGTAGGTGAATATAGGGTCCGCAACCCCTCGTCGCCGTCACGCAGACGGGCTATGCTTGCTGCTGGTAACAATCTGTAAGACTGGACAGCGGGCGGAGTACAAACGGGCTTTTTACATACATTCGTGAATGTATATACAATACCACCCTACGATCGAATGACCCAAGTGGCAATCAGTTAATATCCCACTCTGCTGATTCCCGCCCTAGTACCAGTCCGCAGTTCGCGGCATCCCCGTCGGCACGGAGGTCTCGTGCCGACGTGCTGTATCTGGCAGTCCAGTAATTCAGGTGTTCGATCTGCGCCGCGAGGCGCATCCGTGTTGCGCTCCGGTCGGGCGTGGCACTTATTCCATTGGTTATACACAGAGGTCGCTCCATGCGCGTCGAACGGGTTCCATACCGCTTAATCACTGTCGCGACGGCCGCCGTTTTCCTGGCCGCGTGCGGGAAAAAAGAATCGGCACCGCCGCCGCAAACGCCGGAAGTCGGCGTCGTCACCGTCCAGCCGCAATCCGTACCGGTCTTCACCGACCTGCCGGGCCGCACCAGTGCATTCCTCGTCGCGCAGGTGCGCGCGCGGG
>NZ_JAKWFH010000090.1:0-17432 GCF_029522185.1 Burkholderia sp. IO2
GGTCCAGCAGCCCAGTGCCTGAAGTGCCTTGCGATCGAGCAATTCTTCCTCCGACATCCTCAAAATCAGGTGTCAGATTATGCAATCGCTCGAAAACCCTCCACGGTTTCCTGCGATGAACCAAAAAGTAGCTGAGCCATTCGGCTTCCTTGCCGGCGATCAGCGCCTCCGGCAGGTCGGGCACCTGGTGGAACAGGAAGAACCAGTACGCGCGCGCCGTTTGCGCGGTCATGTTCTGCGCGACGATGCGCGTCGGCACGTTGTCCATCACGACGAGCCGCTCGACGCGTTCGGGGAAGTCCTTCGCGAAACGCGTCGCGACGCGTGCGCCGCGATCGTGCCCGACGAGCGCGATGCGCTCGATGCCGAGCGCGTCGAGCAGCGCGGCGAGATCGCGCGCCATGTTGCGCTTGTCGTAGCCGGCCGCGGGTTTGTCGGTTTCGCCGTAGCCGCGCAGGTCGGGCACGATCACGCGATAGTGCCGCGCGAGCACCGGAATCTGGAAGCGCCATGCAAAACTGGTTTCGGGGAAGCCGTGCAGCAGCACGACGACGGGCCCCGCGCCGGCATCGATGACGTGCTGGCGGATGCCGTTCGCCGTAACGGTGTGATGGGTGAGTGCGAGCGTGTCGGTCGTCATGGTGAGAATCCCGGTTCGATGCGGACGGTGCGCGATACGGTCGCGTCCGATGCTGCCCGAGCATAGGCCACGCGACGAACGTCGTGGCTGAATCGTTCTGAATCCCGGTGTGAGGCGGCGGCGTGGCGGCTGGCTCGTCTGCGGTCGTCGCGCGCATGCGTCACCGCGCCGCACCGCGCGTTCAGAACGATTCAGTTCGCCGCCGTGACTTTCAGGGCCGCCTTCCGTAGTCTTGTTCTAGAGCCGCCGCACGAGGCCGAAGCCCTTCGGCCGGCCCGGCCGGCGGCACAACCGGAACGGACCATGTCTTACCTGATCTCACCGGGAGCCGGCGTCGCAATCGGCCTCCTGCACCCCCTCGTGCGCGTGCAGTCGCCCGCGCCGCCGCTGATCGCGCTGGCGCGCCTGTTCGGCATCGTCGTCCGCGAGCATGCGATCCCGCTCGTGCCGGCGCCGCTGCGTGCGCTCGCCGCGCAGGCTCGCGATGCGGACCCCATCGACAAAACCGCGGAAGCCACGACATGCAGCCCGCGCAAGTAACGGCAGCGGGCGCGGCGGCCCCCGATCGCGTGCGCGGCGAGGACGTGTTTCTCGCCTCGATCGCCGGCTACGTCGACACGCTCGGCTTCGTCGCGCTGTTCGGGCTCTTTACCGCGCACGTCACCGGCAACTTCATCCTGATCGGCTCGGGCCTCGCCGGGGTCGGCCAGGGCCTCGTGATCAAGTGGCTCGCGTTTCCGGCATTCATCGCGGGCATCGTGGCCGCCCGCGTGCTCGATCACCGGATGCGCGTGCGGGGGCATGGCGTGCGGGCGCGCTCGCTGTACGCACTGCAGACGATCCTGCTGGCCGGATTCATGCTCGCGGGCGTCGCGGCGTCGCCGATCGGCAGCGCTGATGCGCCCGCGACGATCGTCTGCGGGCTGCTGGGTGCGGCGGCAATGGGCGTGCAGAACGCGCACGGCCGGCTGACCGCGCGCACCGTCGTCGCGAACACCGTTATGACCGGCAACGTCACGCAGGCGGTCATCGATGCATTCGACTGGCTCGTGCCGATCGCCGCGCCGGCCGAACGGGAAGCCGCACGCGCGCGGCTGCGACGCACGTTGCCGCCGGTCGCCGGTTTCGCGCTCGGCGCGGGCGCCGGGGCGAGCGCCTACCTGTACGCCGCGTTCTGGGCACTGGCGCTGCCGCTCGCGCTGCTTTGTTTCCTTACCTGGCGCGCCGGCCGGACCGGCGAACCCTCCGCGTCGCGCTGAGCGCCGGTTCCGCACGGCGTTCGTCGCGCACGCGGCGGGCGGCTACAGAAAGCGCAGCAGTGGTGAACCGGTCGACGAGGTCCGGGTGACCGAGCTGTTCGACCCACCAGCGTAACGCGCGCCCGGCTTCGTCGGCGCGCCACGCGATATAGTAATGGGTCGTGCCGCGCATGCCGGTGACTTTCCGCGCGACAAGCCTGCCTTGCGCGATCACGGGTGCCGCGATGCAGTCCGGGAGCGTACCCACCGCGAGTCCTTCGCATGTAGAACGCGTGGGCGTATGACCACATCATGTCGAATGGCAGTATCGCGGCGATGCAGACGCGAACTTCGGTTTCCCGACCTTGCTGCGCGCGCTGCGCCTTCCGTTCAAGCTGCTCGGCGGCATGAAGCAGACGACGGCCTTCCTCGACGACGACGCGGCCCGCGCGCGTGAGCTTCGCCCGACGCCCGCTGCGATCGAGCAACGCGACGTCGAGATCGCGCTCGCGCTTTTGTACGAGATATGTCGGTGCGGACGGCACGCGGTGCACCAACTGCGGCGTCAGCAAACGTACCGGTGCGGTCGATCGCGTCCAGTGCATCGAGTGCTTCGAAAGGCAGCTTCATGACGAGTTTCGCTACGACAAGGGTATCAGGCGGTGTCGCGCCGTCGAGCAACGCCGAACCCAATGTTGTTCACAATGGTTCGTCGTCCGATGTACCGAGGCACGCACGCATGTGTGCCGACGGCCGGGCCGCCGCCGCATTCGCTCGACGTCTGCCTGTCACGTCGGTGTCGATTCGCGGTGCTTCGCGGAAGCATCGGCGTGCGCGCCGGGCAGCGCGCCGAACATGTGCTGGCTGCACTTCGCGTCGCGCCATGCGGTTCCCAGGCGGATGCCATCGAACATCCGTCGCACCACGGGAAGAATCTGTTCGCCGACCAGAATGCCGAGCAGGCCAGCCAGGGCAACGGCGGGCGGCGCCGGCGATTGCACGCCGATCAGCGCGTAGACGACGCCGGCGAGGATGCCGGCGAGAAGCGAAGCAATATACGGTTTCATAGATATAGGACGGAATGACGGCCGTTAAAAATATGGATAAATACCGGTCTGGCGTCGATCCGAAAGTCTTGGGCCAGCCTATCAGGTCTGCGTGTTCATCGTTAGCCGATTCAATGAAATTCAGATCTTTTCAGTCTGAATTCAGAGCGCGGTGAGAATCAGAACAATTAACTGGTGCGGTCGAAATTTCGCGTATTGAATGACGCAGGCCGACTGCCGACGCTTCCGACATGGCGCATTGGATGCCTCGCGGATGCGTCGGCCGGGCAAGCCTCATTTTTCTCCGCGTCAAAGGACATCACCACCATGAGCAATCCGAAGCTTGAAGTACTTACTCCGCACAACAGCCAGCTGATCTTCATCGACCAGCAGCCGCAGATGGCGTTCGGCGTGCAGTCGATCGATCGTCAGACGCTGAAGAACAACGTCGTCGGGCTCGCGAAGGCCGCGAAGGTCTTCAACATCCCCACCACGATCACGACGGTCGAAAGCGAGAGCTTCTCGGGCCACACCTATCCCGAGCTGCTCGACGTGTTCCCGAACCAGAAGACGCTCGAACGCACGTCGATGAACTCGTGGGACGACCAGAAGGTGCGCGACGCGCTGGCCGCGAACGGCCGCAAGAAGGTGGTCGTGTCGGGTCTGTGGACCGAAGTCTGCAATACGACGTTCGCGCTCTGCGCGATGCTCGAAGGCGACTACGAAATCTACATGGTCGCCGACGCATCGGGCGGCACGACGCAGGCCGCGCACGATTTCGCGATGCAGCGCATGGTGCAGGCCGGCGTGGTGCCGGTCACGTGGCAGCAGGTCCTGCTCGAGTGGCAGCGCGACTGGGCGCACCGCGAGACGTATGACGCGGTGATGGCGATCGCGAAGGAGCATTCGGGCGCATACGGGATGGGTGTGGACTATGCGTACACGATGCTCCACAAGGCGCCGCAACGCACCGCGACGCCGCACGAGTCGATTCCGGCCGTTCCGGCGAAGTAAGCGCGGACGACCGGCGACCGCTGATGCCGGTGCGGCGGGTTCGATGTGAACGCGTCGCATGGGCTCCATTGCCGCGGGCGGCGGACGTGACCGAAACACGAATGCCGCCCGCGGCATGCGGGTCGAAATACAGCCCCTGCATTTGAAATTGTCCGGGAGATTTATTGCATGGAACCTTATCTGGTTTCCCTTGGCGCGGGTGTGCTGATCGGTGTGATTTACAGCGCCATCAAGGTTCGCTCTCCCGCACCGCCGCTGATTGCGCTGGTCGGGCTGCTCGGCATGCTGATCGGCGTACAAGCCTTACCCCCCGTGAAACAACTCTTTGGCTTCTGATCAACAAGAGATGATGCATATGACCGCAACCGTGACCCAACCGGATCTGATCCTGCATAACGGACGATTCACGACGCTCGATCGCACGAACCCCGTCGCGACGGCGGTCGCGATTGTCGCCGGACGCTTCGTTGCCGTCGGCAGCGAAGCGGACGTGATGCCGCTCGCGGGCCGCGCGACAAAGGTCGTCGATCTCGGCGGCCGCGGCGTGCTGCCGGGTCTGATCGACAACCACTGCCACGTGATTCGTGGCGGACTGAACTACAACATGGAACTGCGCTGGGACGGCGTGCCGTCGCTCGCGATCGCGATGGAGATGCTCAAGCAGCAGGTCGCGATCACGCCGGCGCCGCAGTGGGTGCGCGTGGTCGGCGGCTTCACCGAACATCAGTTCGTCGAGAAACGGCTGCCGACGATCGCCGAACTCAATGCAGTCGCGCCCGATACGCCTGTGTTCATCCTGCATTTGTACGATCGCGCGTTGCTGAATGCGGCGGCGCTGCGGGTGGTCGGCTACACGAAGGACACGCCGGAGCCGCCGGGCGGCACGATCCTGCGCGATGCCGCAGGCAACCCCACCGGCCTGCTGCTCGCGAACCCGAACGCGACGATCCTCTACGCGACACTCGCGAAAGGCCCGAAGCTGCCGTTCGAGTATCAGTACAACTCGACGCGCCACTTCATGCGCGAGCTGAACCGGCTGGGCGTGACGGGCGTGATCGACGCGGGCGGCGGTTCGCAGAATTATCCCGACGATTACGAAGTGATCCGCAAGCTGCACGACACGGGCGAGATGACGGTGCGGATCGCGTACAACCTGTTCACGCAGAAGCCGAATGCCGAGAAGGAAGACTTCGTGAACTGGACCAGGAGCGTCACGTATCACGACGGCACCGACTATTTCCGTCACAACGGCGCGGGCGAGATGCTGGCGTTTTCCGCGGCCGACTTCGAAGACTTCCGCGTGGCGCGGCCGGATCTGCCTGCGCAGATGGAGGATGACCTCGAAGGTGTCGTGCGCGTGCTGGCGGAAAACCGTTGGCCGTGGCGCATGCATGCGACCTATGACGAAACGATCAGCCGCGCGCTCGACGTGTTCGAGAAGGTCAACGAAGACATCCCGCTCGAAGGGCTGAACTGGTTCTTCGATCACGCGGAAACGATCACCGAGCAATCGATGGACCGGATCGCCGCGCTCGGCGGCGGTATCGCGGTGCAGCACCGGATGGCGTACCAGGGCGAATACTTCGTCGAGCGCTACGGCGCGCAAGCCGCGGAGGCGACGCCGCCTGTCGCGAAGATGCTCGCCAAGGGGCTCAAGGTGTCGGCCGGCACGGACGCGACACGCGTCGCGTCGTACAACCCGTGGGTGTCGCTCGCGTGGCTCGTGACGGGCAAGACGGTCGGCGGCCTGAGGATGTATCCGCAGCGCAACCTGCTCGATCGCGAAACCGCGCTGCGGATGTGGACCGAGTACGTGACGTGGTTCTCGAACGAGGAGGGCAAGAAAGGACGCATCGCGGTGGGGCAGTTCGCCGACTTGATCGTCCCGGACCGCGATTTCTTCGCGTGCGCGGAGGACGATATCGCCGGCACGACCGCGTTGCTGACGGTGGTCGACGGGAAGATCGTATGGGGCGCGGGGCCGTTCGCGTCGCACGACGCGCCGATCCCGCCGGCGATGCCGGACTGGTCGCCCGTTCGCGAGTTCGGGGGCTATGGCGGCTGGGGCGCGACGCAGCGCAACGGCGCACCGTTGCAACGCGCGGCCGCCGCCGCGATGTGCGGCTGCGCGAACGAATGCAACGTTCACCAGCATGCGCACGCGAACGCATGGGCAAACGCGTTGCCGACGTCCGACGCGAAGGGCTTCTGGGGTGCGTTCGGCTGTTCGTGCTGGGCGGTATGAGATGACGACGCGCCTCGTCTACGGAACTCGGCGTGGGTCCGCGTGCTGCTGTCGCAGCCATGGGTGCTGCCGGTCTCGCGTCTCATGCTGGTGTCCGCGTATTTGATCGCGGGCGTGTACACGCTGCTGGGTTTCGATGCGGCCGCCGCGGAGCAGGCGCACTTCGGCCTGCACCCCGGGTCCGTATGGGCGGCGATGGCGATCGTGGTCGAGATCGGCGGGCTCGTCCTCGTCACCGTGCTCAACGATAGGCGAGACCGGGCTGGCAGCGTTCCCGCCATTCGGTGACGTTGCGACGACCGTGTCGAAACGACGAGTCTGCGCCGTCTCCCGCGCGCGGTGCGCGTGTTTCTCGCCTGTCGTCCGGGCCGCCCGGACGAGTGGCCTGTATTCCGCTGAATCCGAATCCGCGCGCGGCGCCGTGCCGCGCGCGTCACCATCAAGGAGAAAACCGATGAATTCATTGAACCTGCGCGACATGCTGCGCATGACCGCCGCATCGTCGGCCGTGCTCGTCGCGCTGCTGGCCGGCGCGCCGACGCTCGCCGACGAAACCCACCTCGACGACATCGCATCGCCGGCCGCCGCGGCGCGGCCGCCAGCCGTTGCGGTCGGCCCGCAGTACGACACGACGCACGTGTGCGTCGCCCCCGAAGACTTCGACCGCTTCACCGACAGCTTCGTCGCGACCTTCGGCGGCAAGAAGTCGAAGCAGGGCGTGTTCCAGGTCACGCCGACGCCGAGCCAGACGATGTCGCAGCTGGTGCTGACGCCGGTCGGCACGATCTCGGTGTTCGGCTTCAAGACGCCGATCCCGTACCCGTTCTGCGAGGAACGCACCGGCTATCTCGTCACCGACATGGACGTCGCGGTGAAGTCGGCGCGCGCGCATGGCGCGGACATCGTCGTATCGACGTTTCCCGACCCGATCGGACGCGACGCGATCGTTCGCTGGCCGGGCGGCGTGAACATGCAGCTGTACTGGCATACGCAGGCGCCGAACTACGACGCGCTGCAGACGGTGCCGGAGAATCGCGTGTACGTGTCGCCGGAAAGCGCGAGCAAGCTCGCACGCAACTTCGCCGCGTTCTCGCACGGCAAGATCGTGTCGGACGTGCGCCATGCGCCGGGCATCGAGATCGGCCGGCCGAACGATACGTACCGCCGCATTCGCATCGAATCGGGCTTCGGCAAGATGACCGTGCTCGCGACCGACGGTCACCTGCCGTACCCGTTCGGGCGTGAAATGACGGGCTACGAAGTGGCCGATCTCGCCGCGACGCTGAAGCAGGCCGAAGCCGCGGGCGTGACGGTGCTGGTGCCGCCGTTCAAATCGGACGGCCGCGACGCGGCGCTCGTGCAGTTCCCGGGCGGCTATGTCGCCGAAATCCACGCGCGGTCGAAATGACGGTGCGCCGGCCGATGAAGCGATCGTGGCGCGGCGCGCTGCCGTGCGTCGTGCTGGCGGGCGGCGCCGCGTTGCATGCGGGTTCGGCCGTCGGCGCCGATGCCGAGGCGGCGGGCGGCGCGGCCGCGTCGCCGGCTGCCGCCGCGGCGTCGTGCACCGCGAAACGCCCGACGGTGCTGTTCAACCGCTGGCAGGAGGACTGGTCGGTGTTCGCGAATCCGTGCGTGCCGCGCAAGCCGTTCGACGCGCTGAAATACATACGGCTCGGCGACGATCCGTCGACCTACCTGTCGCTCGGCGCGAACCTGCGCGAGCGCTTCGAACTGAACAACGCGCCGCTGTTCGGCCTCGGCGCCGCGCACGACGACAATTACGTGATCCAGCGCGCGAACGTGCACGCGGACCTGCGCTATCGCGGGCACTTCCAGGCGTTCGTGCAGTTCGTCGATGCGCGGCCGTTCGGCAAGGACACGGTCGGCCCGGTCGACAAGGATCAGCTCGACCTCGAGCAGGCGTTCGTCGCGTACGTCGATCAACTGGGGCCGGGCACGTTCAAGACGCGGATCGGCCGGCAGGAGATGGCGTTCGACTTGCAGCGCTTCGTGTCGGTGCGCGACGGCCCGAACGTGCGGCAGGCGTACGACGGACTGTGGACCGATTACGAAATCGGCAAATGGCGCCTGATCGGCTACGTGACGCGCCCGGTGCAGTATCGCAATGCGGCCGCGTTCGACGACGTGTCGAACCGCCACCTGCGATTCGACGGCGTGCGCGTCGAGCGCACCGGCACGGGGCCCGGCGATCTGTCCGCGTACTGGTCGCGCTATACGCGCGACAACGCGCGCTATCCGGATGCGTCCGGCACCGAACGGCGCGACGTGTTCGACATGCGTTACGCGGGCAAGGCCGACGGGCTCGACTGGGACGTCGAGGCGATGCTGCAGACGGGCCACGTCGGGCAGGACACGGTCGGCGCGTGGGCGTTCGGCGCGCTGGGCGGCTACACGTTCGCGAAGACGGCCGGCACGCCGCGCATCGGCATCCAGGTCGACGGTGCATCGGGCGACGCGCATCCGGGCGACCGGCGCGTCGGCACGTTCAACCCGATGTTTCCGAACGGCTATTACTTCACGCTCGCCGGCTATACCGGGTACAGCAACCTGATCCACGTGAAACCGTCGCTGACCTTCAAGCCGGCCAGCTCGGTGACGGTGCTCACCGCCGTCGGCTTCCAGTGGCGGCAGACGACGGCCGACGCGATCTACGGGCAGGGGATGTCGGCGGTGCCGGGCACGGCGGGCAAGGGCGGCGCATGGACGGGGATGTACGCGCAGGCGCGCGTCGACTGGCTCGTGAACGCGAACGTCGCGCTCGCGCTGGAGGCCGTGCACTTCCAGCTCGGCTCGTCGATTCGCGCACTCGGCGCGCGCAACGCCGACTACGTCGGGATGGAAGCGAAGTTCGGCTGGTGACGCATGGCATCGCTCGTGTCGCCCGTCTCAGGGCTGCGCGCGAGCGAGCGATTCGACGAAATCGATGAACGCGGTCACGCGCTTCGAGCCGCGCTGGTTCGGCAGGTACAGCGCGGTGATCACCGCGCGCGCCGAGCCCGGCGTCACGTCGTATTGATCGAACAGCCGTTGCAGGCGGCCGGCTTCGAGGTCCGTATCGACCAGCCAGTCGGGCAGCAGCGCGATGCCGGCGCCGTCGAGCGCGGCCTCGCGCAGCACTTCGCTGTGGTTCGATTTCAGCCGCCCGGTGACGACGACCTGCGTCGTGCGTGGCGCACCCACGAACGTCCACGTCTGCTGGTCGACGCCGAAATGAAAGCGCAGGCACGCGTGATCGACCAGTTCGGCCGGCGTCGCGGGCGTGCCGTGCGCGTCGAGGTAGGCGCGGCTCGCGACCACGTAGCGCCGGAACGTGCCGAGCGGGCGCGCGACGACTTCCGCGGTTGGCGCCGCGTCGCCGAGCCGGATCGCGACGTCGATTCGCGCGGATACGAGATCGACGCGTTCGTCGGTGAGTTGCAGGTCGAGGTCGAGCTTCGGATGGCGGGCGACGAACGCGGCGACGTGCGGCGCGAGGCGGCGCAGCCCGTAGGCGACCGGGACCGACACGCGCAGCGGGCCGGACGGCGCGTCGCCGCGGTCGGCCACCAGCGCGTCGGCATCGGCGAGTTCGCCGAGCACGCGTTTCGCTCGCGCATAGTAGACGGCGCCCGCATCGGACAGCGTGACCTGCCGCGTCGTGCGGTTCAGCAGCACGGTGCCGAGCGACGCTTCGAGCGCGTCCACCGCGCGCACGACCGACGAAGCGGCGAGATCGAGCCGGCGCCCTGCGCTCGAGAAGCCGCCGGCTTCCGCGACTTCGACGAAGGCGCGCAGCGCGGAGAATTTGTCCATGGGGTCGTCCTTGGGCGGGGTGCAACGTCGCGTTGCATGCGGATCGCATTCTAGCGCCGGGTCGCGCGGCAGCCCCGTCCGTGCGCTGCGTCTTCAGGACAATTCAGGCAGCGCTCAGGATTTTCGCCATGGCGCCCGATAAGCTGCGCGACATCGCGTGTCGCGCGGGCCGTTCCATTCGTGGCCGGGCGCGCGTACGGTTCGTCACGGAGAACACATGAAGACCCTGTTCCGGCACGCGTGCGTCGCGCAGGCGGCGCGTTTGCTGATCGTGGCCGGGTGCGCGGGCCTGTTGGCGCCTGCGGCATTTGCGCAAGCCGGCGTGCCGTCCGACGCGGCGTCCGGTGTGCCGCCCGACGCTCCCGTGCCCGCCGCGGGCCGGCAGCCCCCCGGCTTCTATCGGCAGAAGATCGGCGACTTCACGGTGATCGCGCTGTCCGACGGCACTCATCCGTTTCCGGTCGACACGGTGTTCCGCGACATCTCGAAGGACGAGATCCGGCGCGATCTCGATCGCGCCTTCCTGGAGCCGCCCGTGCAAGGGTCGATCAACGCGTTCCTGGTCGATACCGGATCGAAGCGGATTCTCGTCGATGCGGGCGCCGGCACGCTGTACGGCGACTGCTGCGGCAAGCTGCTCGACGACCTGCGCGCGGCCGGCTACGCGCCCGCGCAGATCGACGAAGTGCTGCTCACGCACCTGCACAAGGACCATGTCGGCGGCATTGCGTCGAATGGCGCGATGACGTTTCCGAATGCCGTCGTGCGGGTGAACGCGGTCGAGGCCGCGTACTGGCTCGATCCGGCCAACAAGGCGCACGCGCCGGCGTTCCTCGCGTCGTTCTTCGATGCGGCCGCCGCGGCGGTCGCGCCTTACGTCGCGGCCGGCCGCTTCAAGACGTTTCGCGGCGACGCGACGCTCGCGCCCGGCATTCGCGCGGTGCCGATGCCCGGCCATACGCCGGGCCATACGGCCTATCTGATCGAGAGCGGCAACGCGGGCCTGCTCGCGTGGGGCGACATCGTGCACGTGGCGGCGATCCAGTTGCGCGACGTCGACGCGACGGTCCAGTACGACAGCGATGCCGGCACGGCCCGCCGCACGCGGCGCGACACGCTGAAGCGCGTCGCGGCTCGACGCTATCTCGTCGGTGCCGCGCATATCGCGTTTCCCGGGCTCGGGCATTTGCGCCGCGACGGTGCGCAGTACGACTGGGTGCCGGTCAACTACGACGCGACGCCGGTGCGGTGACGGCCCGGCGTGCGCCCATGCCGGTCAGCGCGACCGTGCGCGCCGCCACGCGCCGGGCGGATGACCGACGATCCGCGCGAACAGGCGGTTCAGATGGCTCTGATCGGCGAAGCCGCACGCGACCGCGATGTCGGCCAGCGTCATGTCGGACGTCTCGATCAGCTCGCGAGCGCGCATCACGCGCTGTTCGAGCAGCCACTGGTGCGGCGTGCGGCCGGTGGTGCGCGAGAACGCGCGGATGAAATACCCGCGCGACAGGTCGCATTCGTTCGCCACTTCCTCGATCGACACGCCGAGGTCCGCCTTTTCCATCAACAGTTCCTTGGCGAGCGCGACCTTCGCGGGAGACAGCACGCCCTTGTGCTCGAGTTCGCGCGTGCGCGCGTTGCCGTAGCGGCGCACGAGATGCGCGCCCATCGCGAGCCCGACCTGTTCGATGAACAGCGCGTTCAGCGGGCCGGGTGTGTCGAGGCTGTCGGCCACCGCGTGCGCGAGATGCCCGAGCACCGGGTCGCGCGCATCGACGCGGCACGTGAGGCCGTCGACCGGGCTGCCGCCGTGCTCGGGGCCGATGCGCGCCAGATACGCATGCGGCAGCTCGACCAGCACGAAGTCGAAGTTGCCGTACAGGTCGGCGTGGAAATGACGGGAAAAATCGCGAATGTAGATCGAGTGGTGCTGGAACCGGCGCTCGCTCGCGCCGGCACGCCCGTAGAGCGTGCGGCGGTGGCCGCCGTTCAGCGACACGCCGACCAGGAAGCCGCGGTCGCACGCGGGCATCTCGATGCGTTCGACGTGCGCTTCGCGCATGCATTTGCGGTGGAGCTTCAAGCCGCCGGATGTCGTCTCGACATCCTTCGCCAGCAGGCTCGACACGCAGCCGAGCGTGTCTTTCGGCCGCCGCGAAGGCGTTGCCACCGGCGCGGCGATGACGGTGTCTGACATGGAATTCCCCAGCGAGGGACTCGGAGCGTGAAATGACGAGTCCAGTTTAGATGCGCACGCGAACGTTCAAAATGAATTTGCATAAACGTCCGCTCGTCATCCTGACAGATTGCTTTCAATACGTGTGCGCGGTGAGTGCGTACCCCGGCGCAAGGCCTGCGCGCGCGGCCCGGCAGAGTATAGCGCCCTACTTTTACACGCAAGTGATCGTGGCGATCGCGTCCGTGCGAGATGCTCGGGCAGCGCATTTTCCTTCAAGATTTTCACGGCATGCCCGTCTACACTCGGTCCGGAATTCGACATTTTCGTCCGGTGCAAGGGTGCGCCGGACGCGGACTTCCTGACGGGTGAACTGCCGCGTTCATTCGCCAGCCATCCCGAGGAACCCGGAGGCGGCCATGATCCAGATCGGAACTTTGTCGGTGGACTTCGAGCAACGCGACATTCGCCGTCACGGCGCGTCGCTGCGCATCGGCGCGCGCGCGCTCGACATTCTCGAAGTCCTGCACCGCGCGAGCGGTTCGGTCGTGTCGAAAGACGACATCATGGATGCGGTCTGGCCGGGCCTGATCGTCGAGGAAAACCGGCTTCAGGTGCATGTGGCCACGCTGCGCAAGGCGCTCGGCGCGAGCCGCGATCTGATCAAGACGGTGCCCGGACGCGGCTACCTGCTGGTTGCGAGCGCGTCGCCCGGCCCGGATCTCGTGCCCGCGGCCGAAGCGCCGGCCGTCGCCGTACCGCCGGCCGTCGCGCCGCTGCCGGATGCCTGCGCGTCGTCGCTGCTCGCGCCGCTGGTCGGGCGCGACGCCGAAATCGCGCAGATCGTCGACATGCTCGAACGCACGCCGGTTATCACGCTCGTCGGCGCGGGCGGCATCGGCAAGACGAGTCTTGCGATGCGCGTCGCGCACGGCGTGCGCAGCCGCGCGCACGAGCGCGTGCTG
The DNA here is from genome assembly GCF_029522185.1 of Burkholderia sp. IO2. Lineage (NCBI taxonomy): Bacteria > Pseudomonadati > Pseudomonadota > Betaproteobacteria > Burkholderiales > Burkholderiaceae > Burkholderia > Burkholderia sp. IO2. The sequence continues at coordinate 13,138 of NZ_JAKWFH010000090.1, forward strand.
TTCGTGGAACTGGCGCGCGCGTCGACGCGCGACGACATGCTGATCGCGCTCGCCGCCGAACTCGGCCTCGATACGTCCGGCGTGCCCGCCATCGACCGCATCGGCGACGCGTTCGCGACGTCGCGCTGCCTGTTGGTACTCGACAACGCGGAGCACATCGTCGATCTGGTGGCGAGCCTCGTCGAAACGCTGACGTCGAGCGCCGGCTCGCTGCGCGTGCTCGTGACGAGCCGCGAGCCGCTGCACATCTCGGCCGAAGCGGTGCTGCGCATGAGCCCGCTCGCGGTGCCGGACGGCAATGCCTCCGCGGCGGAAATCGTCCGTTGTTCGGCCGTCGAGCTGTTCCTGGAACGCGTGCGCGCGGCCGCGCCGGATTGCGCGGTCGACGAAGCCGGCGTGCGGCTGATCGGCGACATCTGCCGGCGCCTCGACGGGCTGCCGCTCGCGATCGAACTGGCGGCGGCGCGCGTGGCGACGCTCGGGCTCGCGGTCGTCGCGTCGCGCCTCGACGACCGGCTGAATCTGCTGACGGGCGGGCTGCGCTCGGCGCTGCCGCGTCATCAGACGCTGCGCGCGACGTTCGACTGGAGCTATGTGCTGCTCGACCGGGCCGCGCGCGCGCTGTTTCGCCGGATGGGATGCTTCATCGGGCCGTTTTCGTTCGATGCCGCGCGCGCGGTCGCGACCGAGCCCGGCACCTCGGCCGCGGACATGATCGCGGTGCTCGGCGAGCTGGTGGCGAAATCGTTGGTGACCGTCGAATTCGACGGCGCGTATGCGCGCTACCGGCTGACCGAATCGACGCGCGCGTACGCGCTGGAAAAACTGCACAACGAGGGCGAGTTCGAGCGCATCGTCGCGCGCCATGCGGAGTACGAGCGGGAACGGGCCCATGCGCGTCCCGCGGCGCCCGTGATGCTCGCCGACGTGCAGCCCGCCGATGCGCCCGCGCCGGCCGTGGACGAACCGGTGGACGCCGCCGAAGCCGCGGGCGTGCCCGAGCCCGACCGGCTGGCGCGGGCGTTGCTGGAGCCGTCGCGGATGCGCGCGTGCACGGCGCGGGCGCGCCAGGTACTCGACGGGCTGGACACGGACGCCACGGGCCCGGTCGACGTCGCGCGCGAGATGCGGCTGCGGGCGGCCTGCGCGTCGGCGCTGCTGCATACCGACGGCGACGCACTCGCCGCCGCCGCGATGTGGGACCGTACGCTCGGTCTTGCCACGCACATCGGCGACGATGCGTTCGACGCGCGCGCGCTGGTCGGGCTGTGGAACACGATGCTGACGCTGTCGGACATTCACGAATCGCTGCGCTACGCGACGCGCTTCGAGCGGGCGGCCGAGCGGCGCGGCGACCGGTCGCAGCGGTTGCTGGCCAACACGATGGTCGCGACGTCGCTGCATTACTTCGGCGAGCATGCGCAGGCGCGCGAGCGGCTGGAAGCGGCGACGGCCGAGCTGGCCGACGCGGGCGAACCGCCGTGCGCGCAGGCCGCGCTGGGCGTCGACATGGCGACGCTGGGGCGCACGATGCTGATCCGTCTGCTCTGGATGCAGGGCGAGCCGGAACACGCGATGCGCGTCGCCGCGCAAGCGGTCGAGCATGCGCGCCGCGACCCGTCGCCCCTCCCGCTGTGCATCGTGCTCGGCGCGGCCGCCGTGCCGATCGCGCTGCGCTACGGCGATCACGACATCACCTCCGACTATCTCGCGACGCTGCGCGCGACCGCCGACGCACACGGTTTCGACATCTGGCGCAGTCACGCGGAATGCCTGACGGGCCAGTTCGACATCCAGGCCGGCCATCCCGGCGCGGGCCTCGCCCGGCTCGAGCCCGCGCTGCTGCGCGTCGAGGCGAGCAGCTTCCGGCGCGTGCTCGCACCGTTGACCGTCGCATACGCGGAGGGCCTTGTGCGGACCGGCCGCGCCGATGAAGCGTGCACCCGGCTCGATGCGACGCTCGCACGCTGCCGCGCGCACGGCGAGCACCTGTTCGTCCCCGAACTGCTGCGCGTGAGAGGTGTCGCGATGCTCGAACAGGCGCGCATCGTCGGCGCGGATCTCGCGGTGGCGTACGAGGCCGACGGGCATCGCCATCTGCAGATGGCGATCCAGACCGCGAACGCGCAGGGCGCCGCGATGTGGGCGCTGCGCAGCTCGCTCGATCTCGCCGATCACCTGATCGAGCGCGGGCATACCGCGCAGGCGTCGGCGCTGGTCGCCGGCGTCGCGCGGCACTTCGATCCGCATTCGCGCGCCCACGACGTGCGCCGTTTGCTGCGCGTGCAGAGCTTCGTCCGTCAGGGTGCGCCGCTCGCGCCGTGCCTGACGCGCGCGCGACGCGATACCGCCGACGCGGCGCAGCAGGCGGCATGACGATGCGCGAACCCGGTACGGCCGCGCGGCCGCGCGATAGCAGCATGCATGCCGATGCGTGCGGTGCGGCCGCTTTCCCGCGTTCGACGAGCGGCAGGGCGGCCCGCGCCGCGTCGCACGCGGGTGCGCACGGGAGGCCCGACGGTGCTTAGAGCGACGGAACCCGCGCGTTCGGCGGACCTCGTCGTGTTCAACGGAAAGATCGCGACCCAGGACGAACGGCGCTCGTTCGTCCGCGCGCTCGCCGTGAAGGACGGGACCATCGTCGCGACCGGCGACGATCGCGACGTGCTGCGCCATGCGCACGACGACACCGCCTGTATCGATCTGAACGGTCGTACCGTGATTCCGGGCCTGATCGACGCGCACCTGCAGGCGATCCGCGGCGGCATGAACTTCAACCTCGAGGTGCGCTGGGACGGCGTGCCGTCGCTGGCCGATGCGCTCGAGCTGCTGGGCCGGCAGGTACGACGCACGCCCGCGCCGCAATGGGCGCGCGTGGCGGGCGGCTGGAGCGCGCTGCAGTTCGCAGAAAAGCGCGGCCCGACGACGGCCGAGCTCAACGCGATCGCGCCCGACACGCCGGTATTCGTCCAGCATCTGGCCGACAGTGCGTGGCTGAATGCAGCCGCGCTGCGCGCGCTCGGCTACGGGCGCGACACGCCCGATCCGCCCGGCGGCGAACTGCGGCGCGATCGCCATGGGCGACCGACCGGGCTGCTGCTCGCGCGTCCGGACCCGGCGGTGCTGGGCGCGGTGCTCGCCCGCGCGCCGAGGCTCGATGCGGCCGACCGGGTCAACTCGACGCGGCAGTTCATGCACGCGCTGAACCGCGTCGGCGTGACGAGCGCGATCGACGCCGGCGGCGACGGCCTCGCGTATCCGGACGACTATGCGGCGGTCGAGACGCTCGCGCGGCGCGGCGAATTGACGACCCGCATTGCCTATGCGCTGGGCGCTCGGCATGCCGGCCGGGAGCTCGACGATTTCGCGAAATGGATCGCGCTGACCGCGCCCGGCGACGGTGACGCATTCCTGCGCGCGAGCGGCGCGGGCGAGCGATTGCTGTTCTCGGCGGTCGATCTCGGGAATTTCCTCGAACCGCGCGTCGAGCTGCCCGCGTCCGTCGAGGTCGAACTGGCGGCCATCGTCCGGCTGCTCGTGCAGCATCGCTGGCCGTTCCGGCTACAGGCGACCTACGACGAATCGATCGGCCGCTTTCTCGACGTGTTCGAAGCGGTGGACCGCGACACGCCGTTCGACGGGCTGCGCTGGTGCTTCGACCGCTGCGAGACGATTTCGGATGCCAATATCGCGCGGGTCGCGGCGCTGGGCGGCGGCATCACCGTGCAGCCGCGCATGGCGTTCCAGGGCGAAGCCTTCATCGCGCGCCATGGTGCGGCGGCGGCCACGCGCGCGCCGCCGCTCCGCGCGATGCTCGCGGCCGGGCTGCCGGTCGGTGCGGGGTCCGGCGCGATGGGCGCGGCGAGCTACAACCCGTTCGTCGCGCTGTACTGGATGGTGTCGGGACGCAGCGTGGGCGGCACTGCGCTGTATCCGGCGCGCAACCGGCTCGGTCGGATGGAGGCGCTGCGCCGCTACACGGTCGGCAGCGCGTGGTTTTCCGCGGACGAGCACCGCAAGGGCGCGCTGGTGCCCGGCCGGTACGCCGATTTCGCGGTGCTGAGCGACGATTACTTCTCGATCGATGCGCGGCGCATCCCGACGCTGTCGTCGGTGCTGACGGTCGTCGATGGCAAGGTCGTGCACGCGGAACAGGAATTCTCGCCGCTTGCGCCGCCGCCGCCGCCCGTCAGCCCCGCGTGGTCGCCGGTCGCCGCAGGCGGCGCCGCCGACGCGGCGGGCGCCGACGGGCGCGACCGTTCGCGTGCCTCGGCGGCGGGCGACGCGTGCGTGGC